>CAZVPS010000108.1:0-7186 GCA_964629105.1 uncultured Anaerolineaceae bacterium | reverse complement strand
TCCGCGACGCCGCGGCCGTCCTCCTTGCCCGCGCCACGGAACCGGCCGGACCCGCGGGGGGCGCCGGCCCGGCGGACTGACCGCCCCTATACTCGCGGCCCATGGACCCCGTCGTCGTTCTCCGCGCCGCGGCCCTCACAGTCGCCGCGTTCCTCATCGGCGGCATCCCGTGGGGCGTGATCGTGGCCCGCATCTCCGGCGGCCCCGATCCGCGCACCATCGGGAGCGGCCGCACCGGCGGCGCCAACGTGATGCGCGCCGTGGGCCCGCGCCTCGCTCTGGTCTCCGGCCTCCTCGACATGCTGAAGGGGACGGCGGCCGTGCTCCTCGCCCGGTTCCTGGGGGCGGGCGTCGAGGTCGAGGTCCTCGCCGGGCTCGCCGCCATCGTCGGCCACAGCCGGTCGCCCTTCCTGGGCTTCTCCGGGGGGCGCGGCGTCTCGGCCGCCTTCGGGGCCGCGCTCGTGCTGGCGCCGCTGGCCTCGGCGGTCATCCTGGTCGCGTTCGTCGGCGTCCTGGCCGTCTCCCGCTACACGTCGCTCGCCTCCCTGGTGAGCGCCGTCGTGGGCGGGATCACGTTGACCGTCCAGGTGGTCGCGACCGGGCTGCCGCCCGCTCTCCTGGTCTTCGCGTTCGGGGGAGCGGTCCTCATCTGGCTCTTCCACCTCGACAACATCGGGCGGCTCCTGCGCGGCGAGGAGCGGAAGTTCGGCGCGAAATGAGCCGGCGGCCCCGGTCGCGTCCGGGCGGTCGGGCCCGGACGCCGCTGCGGTAGACTTCCGTCGGGCGGCGCCGACCGCCCGCACGAGCCCGCTGTCCCGGCGCCGGCCCGGCGCCCTGGAGGTTTCGCGACCATGACCCCCGCCGAGCTCCGCGCGAAGATCCGCGAGATCCCGGACTTCCCGAAGCCGGGGATCCTCTTCTACGACATCACGACCCTGCTCAAGGAGCCGGGCCCGTATCGCGCCGCGATCGACGCGATGCTGGCGCCGTACGCGGCCGAGCGCGTCGACGTCGTCGTAGGAATGGAATCGCGTGGATTCATCTTCTCTGCCCCGATGGCATATCAGCTCGGGGCCGGCCTCGTCCCCGTGCGCAAGCTGGGGAAGCTGCCCGCCGAGACGATCAGCGTCGAGTACGCCCTGGAGTACGGGTCGAACACCCTCGAGATCCACCGCGACGCCATCCAGCCCGGCCAGCGCGTTCTCATCGTGGACGACCTCCTCGCGACGGGTGGGACCGTGCGCGGCACGGTCGACCTCGTGGAGCGGCTGCAGGGCACGATCGTGGGCTTGGCCTTCCTGGTCGAGCTCTCCTTCCTCAAGGGCCGCGACCGGCTGGCCGGCCTGGCCGTGACGTCGGTGATCCGGTACTGATCGTCCCGTCCGCCCGCTCCCGCGGCGTGCCGTCCCTCCGTCCATGAGCGACGCGGACCGCCCCGGCGCGCGCCCCGGGGGCGCCACGCCACCGCTCGATCCCGACGAGGCCCTCCGCCTGGAACGGCGCCGCTTCTTCCGGACGCTGGCGGGCGACGCCGTCCGCACCGCCGCGACGCTCGTCGGAGCGGCCGGGGCCCTGCGCGACACGACCCAGGAGATGGCGAACAGCGTCCTCGCGGAGAGCGGTCCCTCAGCGGCCGGCAGCCGTTCGGCCGCGTCCGCGGCTCCCTCCGCGCCGTCCGGTTTCCGGAGCCCCTTCCGGCTGGAGGGCGACCGTCTCGTCCTGGTCGACCAGCGCCGCCTCCCCGACGAGCTGGTGGAGGTCGTCTGCGAATCCGCCGGCGACGTCGCCCAGGCGATCCGGGAGATGGTCGTCCGCGGCGCGCCGGCGCTGGGCCAGGTGGCCGCGGCCGGCCTCGCCCTGGCGGCCGGCCGAGCGACGCACAGCAAGCCGTACGCGCGCCGGGCGATCCTGCGTGGATCCTCCAACGCCCTCGTCAACGCGCGGCCGACCGCCGTCTCGATCCGCTGGGCCATGAACCGGATGCTCGCCCGCTACGCGGCGCTCGGTGAGCTGCTTGACGACGGGCCGGCGGTCGCCGCCGCCCTGCGGGAGGAGGCCGAGGCGATCATCGGCGAGGCGACCGCCGATCACGCCGTCATGGCCCGCCTCGGCGCCGAGCTCCTGCCCGACCCCGGGGATCGCCCCCTCCATCTGCTGACGCACTGCAACACGGGGCCGCTCGCGTGCGGCCAGGTCGGCACGGCCCTGGGCGTGGTCCAGGCGCTTGCGGCGGACGGCCGGGGCGTCCACGTCTACGTCAACGAGACGCGCCCCTGGCTCCAGGGCGCCCGGCTCACTGCCTGGGAGCTGGGCCAGGCGGGCATCCCGTACACGCTCCTGGTGGACGCGGCGGCCGGCTGGCTCCTCGCTTCGGGCGTGGTGGACGCGATCCTGGTCGGGGCGGACCGGATCGCCGCAAACGGGGACACCGCGAACAAGGTGGGCACCTACCCCCTAGCCGTGCTCGCCGCCCGCCACGGGGTGCCCTTCCACGTCGTCGCCCCCACGGCGACGCTCGACGGCGAGGCGGCCGACGGCTCCCGGATCACGGTCGAGATGCGGAACGCCGCCGAGGTGACCTCCTTCGGCGGGAAGCGGATCGCCCCGGCCGGCGCGGCGGCGTTCAACCCGTCGTTCGACGTGACGCCGGCGGAGCTGATCACGACGATCGTCACCGAGGCCGGGGTCCTGCGGGCGCCGTACGGGCCGGCCATCGCGGCCGCGATCGGGGCCCGCGAGGCCCGCCGTCCCGCCCCGCCGCCGGGTCCGGACGGGCCGCCCTCCCCGGAGCCCGACGCTGGGATCCCGGACGACGCCGGCGCGGACGACACCGCCAGCGCGGACGCCTGACGTGGCCACCACCGCCGTCTCATCCGTCGCGACCCGCGGGATCACGGCGCGCTCGACCACCGACCGCGGGCTCCTGCGCGCCTTCCTTGAGCGGGACCGGCTCTTTGCCGCGTATGCCCTGTGCGACCTCGACGTCCGGGAGTTCGCCCGGACCCGCTGGGGCGTGGCGCTGGCGAACGACGAGCCGATCGCCGTCGTCCTGGAGTACGCCGGCAACGCCCCCCAGCCGGTCTTCGCGATGGGCGAGAACGCCGGAATCGCGGCAGTCCTCCGCGACGTCATCCGCACCCGCACCGCCTACGCCGCGGTGCTGCCGGCGAACCTGCCGGCGCTGGAGGCGTGCTACCGCGTGGAACCCGGGCCGCAGATGGTCCGGATGTGGGTGGACCGGGCCTCGTTCCGGCCGTTCCCGGCCGACGTCGCCCGGCTCCTCCCCGTGGAGATCGGCGACCTCAACCGCCTCTACCAGCTCGGCTTCACGGCCTGGCTGCCGCCGTCCGCGATCGCCGAGGGCGTCTACTGCGGCATTCGCGTGGGCGGCCGCCTCGTGGCGGCGGCGGGGACGCACGTCGTCTCCCCCGAGGCGCGGCTGGGCGTCGTGGGCAACGTGTTGACGCATGCCGATTACCGCGGGCGCGGCTACGCGACGGCGACCACGGGTGCCGTGACCGCCGAGCTGCTTCGCTTCTGCGACCAGGTGGCGCTCAACGTCCGCGCCGACAACCCGCCGGCGCTCCAGGCCTACCGCAAGCTGGGCTATCGCGAGCACGTGCGCTTCGAGGAGCGGCTCGTCCACCGCGTGGGCGACGGCCGCGGTCTGGTCCATGCGCTCACGGCGCCCTTCCGGCGCCTCCTGGGCCGCCCCGCGGGCCCTCGGGCATAATCGGCAGACCGCGGGCCGCCCGCCCGCCGGACCCTCCCCGGAGACCCCACCCCCGATGACGACCCCGACCGCCCTGCCGCCCCACGACGTCACCGACCTCGGCCTGGCCGACGAGGGCGTCCGCCGCATCGAGTGGGCCGAGCGGGAGATGCCCGTCCTCCGCCTGATCCGCGAGCGCTTCGCGCGGGAGCGGCCGCTGGCCGGGCTGCGGGTGGCCGCCTGCCTGCACGTCACGACCGAGACGGCGAACCTCGTCCGGACGCTCGCCGCCGGCGGCGCCGAGATCGCGCTGGCCGCCAGCAACCCCCTCTCGACGAAGGACGACGTCGCGGCGGCCCTCACAGCCCGCTACGGGATCGGCGTCTTTGCCCGGCGGGGCGAGGATCGCGACACCTACTACGCGCACCTCAACGCGATCGCCGACACCAGGCCGCACCTCACGATGGACGACGGCTGCGACCTCGTGAGCCTCCTCCATCGCGATCGCACCGAGCTCATCCCCGGCATCCTCGCCGGGACCGAGGAGACGACGACCGGGGTGATCCGCCTCCGATCCATGGCGCGGGACGGCGCGCTGCGGTTCCCGGTCGTGGCGGTCAACGAGGCGGAGACGAAGCACCTCTTCGACAATCGCTACGGGACCGGCCAGAGCACGCTCGACGGGATCCTGCGCGCCACGAACATCCTGATCGCCGGGCGGCGCTGCGTCGTGGCCGGCTACGGCTGGGTGGGGAAGGGGATCGCCGCCCGGCTCAAGGGCCACGGCGCCCACGTCGCCGTCGTGGAGGTCAACCCGGTCCGGGCCCTCGAGGCGCTGATGGACGGGTTCGAGGTGAAGACCGTCGACCAGGCGGCGCCCTGGGGCGAGCTCTTCATCACGGCCACCGGCAACGTCAACGTCTTCCGGCGCGAGCACTTCGCGGCCATGCCGGACGGGGCCATCATGGCCAACAGCGGCCACTTCGACGCGGAGCTGGACCTCGTCGCCCTGCGCGCCCTCGCCGAGGGCCACGTCCGGGAGGTCCGCGAGAACCTCCAGGAGTTCGACCTGGGCCCCAAGAAGCTCCACCTCATCGCCGAGGGCCGGCTCGTCAACCTGGGCGCCGCGGAAGGCCACCCGGCCGCGGTGATGGACATGTCGTTCGCCAACCAGGCGCTGTCGGCCGAGTACGTCGTGGAGCACCACGGCGAGCTCGAACCGACCGTCTACGTGGTTCCCGAGGCGATCGACCAGCAGGTCGCCCGCCTGAAGCTGGAGGCGCTCGGGATCCACATCGATGCCATGACCGAGGAGCAGGCCGAGTACTGGAGTTCCTGGAGCCACGGCACGTAAGCCGGGACGAGCGAAACCGATGACGAACGAACCCGGCGCGCCGGTCGTTGCCCCGTTCGGGAGCTGGCGCTCGTCGATCGCGCCCGAAGCGATCGCCTCGGGCTTCGTGCGCCTTGCCGAAACCCGCTGGGACGGCAACGACCTGCTCTGGCTGGAGGTGCGGCCCGACGACGGCGGTCGCGCCACGCTCGTCCGGCTCCGTCCGGGCGGGGTGCCCGAGGACGTCAGCCCGACCGGCGTCAACGTCCGGACGCGCGTCCACGAGTACGGGGGCGCGGCGTATCTCGCGGCCGGCGACGTGCTCATCGTCTCCGACTTCGCGACCGGCCGGCTCCTCCGCGTCGGCCCCGGCCGTTCGGGCGTGCCGATCACCCCGGAGGGTGCCTGGCGCTACGCCGACCTGGAGCTCGACGCCCGGCGCGGCCGCCTGCTCGCGGTCCGCGAGGACCACACCGGACCGGGAGAGGCGGTCAACGCGCTCGTGGCGATCCCGCTCGACGGCGCGGCCGCCGCCGACCCGGCGGCGGTGGAGCTCCTCGTCACGGGGAGCGACTTCTTCTCCTCGCCCCGGCTCTCGCCCGACGGAGGTCGGCTCTGCTGGCTCCGCTGGGACCACCCGAACCTCCCCTGGGACGGGACTGCCTGCGTCGTCGCGGAGCTGGACGCGGTGGGCCTCCCGGGCCCGGGACGCGTCGTCGCGGGCGACGCGGCCACGTGGGCCGCGCGGCCGCGGTGGGCGCCCGACGGGAGCCTTCTTGTCGCTGCCGAGCCCGGCGAATGGATCGGGCTCCACCGCTGGGACGGCGAACGGCTGACGCCGCTGACGTCCGGGATCGAGGCCGAGTTCGCGGAGCCGGACTGGAACTTCGGGTACTCCTCGTTCGGCGTAGCGGGCGACGGCTCGATCATCGCAATCGGGCGTGCGAGCGGCCGCGATCGCCTGTGGCGGGTCGACCCCTCCGCAGGCCGGCCGCCGGCGACGTTCGACCTCCCGTTCACGGAGCTCGCCTGGCTGGCCGTTCGCGGGCACGAGGCCGTCGCGATCGCAGCCGCGCCCGACCGGTTCCGGGCGCTCGTCCGGATCGACCTGGCGACGGGCGCGTGGACCATCGTGCGTCGCTCGTCCGACCTGCACCTGGACTCGTCGCTCATCGCCGTCGGCGAGCCCGTCGAGTTTCCGACCACCGGCGACCGGACGGCGCACGGGATCCTGTATCGCCCGACGAACCCCGCCTTCCGGGGACCGGGCGGGGAGCTGCCCCCGCTCGTCGTGGCCAGCCACGGCGGCCCGACGTCGCAGGCGTTCACGGGCCTCCACCTCCCGTTCCAGCTGCTCACGGGCCGCGGGATCGCCGTCCTTGACGTCGACTACGGGGGCAGCACCGGATACGGGAAGGCGTATCGGAAGCGCCTCGAGGGCACCTGGGGCGTCACGGACGTCGACGACTGTGTCGCCGGCGCCCTCGAGATGGCCCGCCGCGGCGCGGTTGACGGCGCCCGCCTGGCGATCGAGGGTGGCAGCGCGTCGGGTTTCACGACGCTCGCCGCCCTCGCCTTCCGCGACGTCTTTCGGGCCGGGGTCAGCTACTTCGGGATCGGGAACCTCGAGGCCTTCGTCGCCGAGACCCACAAGTTCGAGTCGCGCTACCTCGAGCGGCTGATCGGCCCGTACCCCGGGGCCCGCGACGTCTACCGGACCCGCTCGCCGCTCCTGCACGCGGAGGGGTTCTCCTGCCCTGTGCTCGTGCTGCAGGGCCTGGACGACCACGTTGTCCCGCCCGCGGAAGCCGAGCGGATCGTGGCGGCGCTTGCCGCGAAGGGGATCCCGCACGTCTACCTGGCGTTCGAGGGCGAGGACCACGGGTTCCGGCAGGCGGCGAACATCGTCCGCTCGGCGCAGGCCGAGCTCGCCTTCTACGGCGCAATCTTCGGGTTCGTCCCGGCCGACGACCTGCCGCCCCTGCCGTGGCGCGCCGTCGCGTCGTGAGGGGAGGCCGGTCCGTCGTCGGACCGGCCGCCGTGCGTGCTACGCTCGCCGACACCATGACCAGCATCGTCGACGCGCCGAGCTACCTCTTCACGTCCGAGTCGGTGACCGAGGGCCACCCGGACAAGATGTG
>CAZVPS010000107.1:0-7227 GCA_964629105.1 uncultured Anaerolineaceae bacterium | reverse complement strand
GGGAACCCCCGTCTTCTCCCACGTCGTGAGGTTCGCGGCCGCGCCCCCCCTCCTCCGCGCTTTCCGGGGGGGCGGGGGGCCTTCCCCGGGGTGCCCCTCCCCGTCCCGGCCCCTGGTCCCCGCCGTGCGCGGGCGGGGGAATCCGCCCCCGCCGGCCGATCCGGCCGCGCGGCCCGCCGCCGGCCCCGGCGCGCCGGCCCCGTGACCCCCGTTCGGGGTCGCCCCGGCGGAACGGCCGCCGTGGCCCTGGCCGCCTGCCTGTTCGGGACGCTCGGGCCCACGTCGCGGGTGGCCTACGAGGCGGGGCTGACGCCCCTGGCGTTCGTCTTCTGGCGAGCCGCCATCGGGACCCTGGCCCTCGCGGCGCTGCTCGGGTTCCTGCACGCGCGCGGCCGCGACCGCGTCCGCTGGCGCGCGCTCCCGCCCCGCGCGCTCGCGGCGCTCGTGCTCGCCGGAGGGACGAGCCTGGTGCTCAACCTCGCGATCTTCTCGGCCTTCCAGCGGACGAGCATCGCCCTGGCGCTCCTGGGCTTATACACGTACCCGGCGCTCGTCGCGGGCGCCGCGGTGGCCCTCGGCGAGGAGCGCCTGACCCGGACGCGGGCGGTGGCTCTCGGGCTGGCCCTCGCCGGGATGGCCGTGGTGGTCCTGGGCGGCGCGACCGGCGGCGGCGCGTTCGACGCGCTCGGCTTCGGCCTGGCGCTGCTCGCGGCGGCGATGCAGGCGATCTACGTCCTGCTGGGCCGGCGCGGCTTCCGCGCCATCCCCTCGGAGGAAGCGACGTTCGGCGTGATCGGCGTGACCGCGGCCGGTTTCCTCGCGCTCGTCCTCGTGACCGGCACGGGCGACGTGGCGGCCCTCCCCCTGCGGGATCCCGCGGCGCTGCCCGCCCTCCTGTGGGCCGGGATCGGGGGCGCCGCCGTGCCCGCGCTACTCTTCCTGCTGGCCATCCGCTCCATCGGCCCGACGAAGACATCGATCGTGGCCCTCCTGGAGCCGGTCTTCGGGGCCCTTCTCGCCGCCCTGCTGCTGGCCGAGGGGCTGGGCCCCGTCCAGGTCGGCGGCGGGGTCCTGGTGCTGGCGGCCGCGGCCCTGCTCCAGCGCGCCGGCGAGGACGCCGAGCCCCACGAGGCGGCCAGCGGAGCCGCCTGAGCGCCCCCGCCTCCCCGCGTCTCCCCCGTCACGGCGGCGGCCGCTCGCCGGTCCGACCGGGCCGGGCCGCCGGACCTGCTCGCCGGGCCCGACCGGGCCCGCGGGTATACTGGAACCCAGTCCCGCCCGGGCTCCCGGCCCGCACGACCCCTCCCACGACCGAGGTCCAATGCGCGTTCGCAAGGCCGTGTTCCCCGCCGCCGGGTGGGGAACCCGCTTCCTTCCCGCCACGAAAGCCCAGCCAAAGGAGATGCTCCCCCTCGTCGACCGGCCCGTCATCCAGTACGCGGTCGAGGAGGCGGTCGCCGCAGGCATCGAGCAGGTGATCATCGTCACCTCCAGCCAGAAACGGGCGATCGAGGACCACTTCGACCTCAACTACGAGCTGGAGCACCTGCTGGAGGAGCGCGGCGAGATCGAGCGCCTCCGCCAGATCCGCCACATCAGCGACCTCGCCCAGATTGCCTACGTCCGCCAGAAGGAGCAGCTGGGCCTGGGCCACGCGGTCCTGATGGCCAAGGAGCTCGTGGGCCACGAGCCATTCGCCGTCATCCTCTCGGACGACGTCGTCGTCGGAGAGCGGCCCTGCATCGGGCAGCTGATTCACGCTTACCACCAGACCCACGGCTCGGTCGTCGCCGTGTTGGAGGTGCCCCCCGAAGAGGCCGGGCGCTACGGCGTCATCGGCGGGACGAAGGTGGACGGCCACGATGGGCGTCTCTGGAAGGTGGACAGGGTCGTGGAGAAGCCGGCGCCCGGCACCGCGCCCTCGAACATGGCGATCATCGGCCGCTATGTCCTGACGCCCAAGATCTTCGACAAGCTGGAGCAGACGCACCGGGACGCGGGCGGCGAGATCCAGCTGACCGACGCGATCGAGGCCCTCATGGAGGAGCAGCCGGTCCACGGGTACGCCTTCGAGGGAACCCGCTACGATGCCGGCACGCCGATGGGCTGGCTCAAGGCATCGGTCGAGCTCGCCCTGGCGCGGCCCGACCTGGGCCCCGAGTTCGCGGACTTCCTCCGCGGCCTCGAGCTCTGATCCGACCGGCGGACGACCGAGGACAGGGAGAGAACGAGGAGTGGCAGGGCTCGGCGACGTGCTCGGCGGCCGGTACCGGCTCGTCGAGCTCCGGGGCCAGGGCGGGATGGCGACGATCTACCGCGCCACCGACGCCCAGCTGGGCCGCGAGGTCGCGGTCAAGGTGCTCCACCCCGAGTACGGGCGCGACCCCGACTTCGTGGCGCGGTTCAAGCAGGAGGCCCAGTCGGCCGCCTCCCTCAGCCACCCGAACATCGTCGGCGTCTACGACTTCGGCACGGACGCCGACGGGCCGTACATCGTCATGGAGCTCGTGGACGGCGAGGACGTCGCGACGCTCCTCGCGCGCAACGGCCCGCTCCCGCCCCGCCAGGCCGCGCGCCTTGCCGCGGAGGTCGCCCACGCCCTCGCCGCCGCGCACGCCCGGGGGATCGTCCACCGGGACGTGAAGCCGGGCAACGTGCTCGTCTCCTCCGACGGCCGCG
This sequence comes from uncultured Anaerolineaceae bacterium, assembly GCA_964629105.1. Lineage (GTDB taxonomy): Bacteria > Chloroflexota > Limnocylindria > Limnocylindrales > CSP1-4 > CTSoil-043. The sequence continues at coordinate 4,548 of CAZVPS010000107.1, read as the reverse complement.
TGAAGGTCACCGACTTCGGGATCGCCCGCGCATGGGCGGACGCCCGCCTGACGCTGCCCGGCGTGACGCTCGGCTCGGTCCACTACTTCAGCCCCGAGCAGGCGCTCGGCGAGCAGGCGACCGAGGCGTCCGATATCTACAGCCTTGGCATCGTGCTCTACGAGCTCCTCTCCGGCCGGCGCCCGTGGGAGGGCGACAGCGCGGCGGCCGTGGCGATGGCCCGCATCTCCTCGCCGCCGCCGCTCGTCTCGGCCGTCCGACCGAACGTCCCGCCCGCCCTGGAGGCGATCGACCGCCGGGCGCTCAACCCGGATCCCGCCGCCCGCTTCGTCAGCGCGGAGGCGATGGCCCAGGCCCTGGAGGGCTTCCTGGACGAGGGCGCCGCCCGCCCGGTCTCTCCCGCCCGGCCCGTCCCTCCCGCCCGGCCCGTCCCTCCCGCCGCGGCCGCCGCAGCGGCCGCCACGGCGGCCCGGCCCTATCCACCCGACGCCTATGCGGGCCGTCCCGCCAGAACGGCTCCCCCCGCCCCGCCGCCCGCGTCGGCCCCCCTCGAGGAGATCGAGCCCGAGGGGCCCCGCGGCGCCAGCCCCTGGACCTGGGTGGCCGGCCTGCTGGGACTGGTGATCCTCGTCATCGCGGGCTTCGTCCTCTTCCGCATCCTCACCGCGGACGGCCCGGCGGCGACGCCCGGCCCGGGCACGGTCACGCTCCCCTCGTTCATCGACCAGTCGTTCGACAACGCGATCGCGACGGCCCAGCAGCTCGGGATCGAGCTCGAGCCGACGTACGTGAAGCGCAACGACAGGGCCGAGGGGACGATCGTCAGCCAGGACCCGCCGGCCGGCAACGAGGTCAACAAGGCGTCGGTGGTCAAGGTCGAGGTCGTCTCCGGCAAGGAGATCGTGGCGGTTCCCCAGCTCGTCGGACTGCCGGAGGCCGACGCGATCCGGGCCATCACCGACGCGAAGCTGACGCCCGGCGTCCGGACCGATTCGTTCGACCCGGCGATCGCGGCCGGGTCGATCATCGGCACGTCGCTCCCGGCCGGCCTCGACGTGCCGACCGGGACGCCGATCGACTACGAGGTGTCGAGGGGCCCCGAGCCGACGCCCAGCCCCACGCCCAGCCCCACGCCGGCAACGGTGACGGTGGGGAGCTACGTGGGCCTGACGGTCGCGACGGCGAAATCCGAGGCAACGACGGAGGGGCTGGTCATCCAGTGGCAGGGGGCGACCCCGGCTGACAGCGATCTCGTCACTGCCCAGAACCCGGCTCCGGGAGCCACTGTCGCGATCGGATCGTCGATCCTTCTCTCCGCGGCGGCTCCCGCCCCGGAGCCCACGCCGACGCCGACACCTGCGCCGACGGCGCCACCGGAACCGACGCCGGCCCCGACGCCCCCACCCGAGCCGACGCCAACCCCGGCCCCGTAGCCCCCGGCCCCGTAGCGGGTCAGGCCTCGGGGTCGGCCCAGATCCCGCCGGGCACCGCGAACGCGGGCCCGAGCGGATCGACGACCGTGAGCGTGTCGGAGCCCACGGATCGTCCGGCGGGGACGGGGCGCCAGCACCCGCGCAACTCGTTGCCGCGGAGCGGAACGGCCGGCGGGTCGAGCCCGCATGTCCCGCCAATCAGCGGCGCCACCGAGCGCCGGTAGTGGACGCACGTCGCGCAGCTCGTGCTCGACCGTCGGCAGACCCAGCAGCGCGCGGCTTCGGGCTGGGGCGTCCGGCAGTGCGGGCAGCGCCAGTTCGGCATGGCCGGATCGTAGCTGCGTACGCACCGGATGTCGAGGGGTTGTGCGCGCACGCCGAACGCACGTGCGATTCGAACAGGCGGTCGGTCCGGGCGCGGGTCGCTCCGCGCCTATTCGATGATGGTGATGGAGATCCGGGCGGACGCCTCGCCGAACTCCGCCGTGCTGACGAAAGCCGTGGCGAGGCCGCTGCCCACGGTCGCCCCGGCCGGGATCGTGGTCCGGAAGGTCGCCATCCCCGACTCGTCGCTCACGTTGTCGGCGGTGATGACCGGAACGCCGGGGATCGAGAGGGTGAAGGTGACCACCTGCCGGGAAAGGAGGCCGCCGTCCGGGTCGGTGACCCGGGCGCGGAGCTCGATGTCCCGCGGCAGGCGGGTCGCGCTGATCCGGTAGGCCGAGGCGCTCAGGCCCAGGTCCAGGCTCCCCGATCCGCGCCGGATGGTCAGGACCGCGGTCCCCACGTTGCCGGCAGGATCCGTGGCAGTCAGGGTGACCCCGTTGGCTCCGGAGCGAAGGGTCACCTCGAGGGTGAAGGCGCCCTTCGCATCGGCCGTGGCGGTGGCCGACGTCCCGTTCGCCTCGTTCCGGGCAACGACGACGGAGCTGCCCTGGGTCTTACCGGTGATCGTGGCGATCGCCCCGTTGACGGTGGCGCCGTCTTCCGGTGCGGTGACGGTGATCTTCGGCTTGGACCTGTCCAGGACGTAGGTGACGACGGGCGACGTCTCGCTCTCCCCGCCCGGGCCCACGAGCGTTGCGGTCACGTCGTTGCGGCCGGGCTCGAGCGGCAGGCTCTCCACGACGAAGGAGGGCGTCTCGCCGACGGCCACGTCGCGCACGGCCACCGGCTCCTGGTCGGGCAGCGCGACGTAGATCCGGACGAGGTAGCCGTCCCGCCCGACCACCTCGAGCGGCACGGTCCCGAACAGCGTCGCCGTCGGCTTGTTCGTGGCGGCTCTCTCCGGCGCCCTGAGCGTGGGCGGGGCGGGGATCGGCACGAGGCTCGCGCTCGGGCTGGCCGTCGGCAGGACCGAGTCGGCGATCCCCCCGAGCGCCGTGCCGATCGCCGAGACCACGCGGGGCAGGACGCCGGTCACGGTGGAGACCACGACGGCCGCGAGCGCGACCACGGCCACCACCAGCGCGAGTCGTGCCGGCAACGGCATCCCGCGTGCCGGCTCGGGAGTGGGCCTCCCGACCGAGCGGGCCACGACGGGGCGTCGCGGCGCCGGCGGCAGCTGGCGGGGCTTGCCGGAGGAGGGCGGGCGGGGGCGTACCTGGCTCGGCCGGTCGCGGCGGGAGGTCATCGCGGGGCATTGTCGCACGGCCCGACGGGGGAGCCGTCGCCGCCCGCGGCCGTTGGCTTCCGGTGTACGCTGGGGGTCCTCACGCGGGGAGGGGAGTGCGCGGGCGAGGAGGCTGGGCAGTGATAGAGCGAGAACCGCCGCGGCGAGCCGCCATGCCGGCCGCGACCACGATGCCCGGCACGGTACGGAAGGTGATCCGGGTGGGTCCCGGCACGCGGCCGGCCGCCCGGCTGTCGCCCATCGCGACCGGCCCTGGACGAGCCTCGGCTCCGCGCGCCGTGCCGGCGCCGCCGCCCCGCCCGATGCACCCCCCGATCGCCCGGGTCATGATCTCGCCGCGGGTCGCCGCGACCGCGCTCCAGGCGAGCGTCGCCGCGGCGCGTCCCGCCGCACGTGGCGGCGCCCGGCTGGGCTTCGGGATGCCGAGCCTGCGCCGCAACGTCTGCCCGCACTTCTTCATCAGCGGCGCCCGCGGGGCGATCCCCATCCAGGCGCCGCACCTCCTCAAGGCGCTCGTGCGCCAGGAGGCGAATGTGTCGCGCTGCCAGGTGCGGGGCGGGGTTCACCTGGACCAGGGCTACGTCGGCGACGTCTGCGTCTCGGCGCGCTTCAACCAGTGCGTCTTCTACGAGGACGAGCTGTCCCGGTGACCTCGCCGGGGACGCCCGGGCTCCGGGGCGGATCCACGCCTGCTCGCCCCACGACGTACGCGGACGCCGTGACCGCCCTGCAGGGGCGCGGCCGCTTCGGGATCCGCCTGGGGCTGGGTCGAACTCGCGCCCTGCTGCGCGAGCTGGGGAGCCCGCAGCTCGGGATCCGCGGCGCGCTCGTCGGCGGCACGAACGGGAAGGGCAGCGTGGTGGCGCTCGTCTCGTCCTGCCTGGCCGCCGCGGGCCACCGGGCCGGCGACACGCCGAAACCCCACCTCGTCACGTACCGCGAGCGTCTCCGGGTCGGCGGGCGCCTCATCGGCCCCGAGGCCTTCGCCGATCTCGTGCGCGAGGTCCTGCCCGCGGCGGACCGCGTCGCCCGTCGCCACGGCCCACCGACGGAGTTCGAGCTGGTGACCGCCCTCGCCTTCACCTGGTTCGCGGGCGAGGCGGTGGACCTCGCGATCGTCGAAGTGGGGCTGGGAGGCAGGCTCGACGCCACGCACGCCTGGGACGGCGGGGTCGCGGCGATCACGAACGTGGACCTCGACCACACCGAGTGGCTGGGCCCGACGGTGGCGGCGATCGCGCGCGAGAAGGCCGCCATCATCCTCGGCGGCGACCGCGCCGTGACCGGCGTCGCCGGCGAAGCGCTCGCGATCGTCCGGCGCCGGGCCCGTCGGGTCGGCGCGTCCCTCGTCGAGGTGGCCCCGGCCCGCATCCGGGCGATGGATCTCGACGGCCTGGTCGTCGATCTGCCGGGCCTCGCCGGGACGCGGGTCGGGCTGCTTGGCCGCCACCAGGCGGCGAACGTCGCGGTCGCGGACGCGGT
>CAZVPS010000106.1:0-7320 GCA_964629105.1 uncultured Anaerolineaceae bacterium | reverse complement strand
GAGCCGCTCGTGTACAGCTGGGCCGCCAGCCGTTCCGCGGTCAGGGCATCGGCCAGGGCCTCGGGCGCGGTCCCCTCGGCGACGAGGGCCCGCACGGCGGCCCGCGCGGCCTCCACCAGCTCATCACGACCGGAGTAGCCGAGGGCGAGGGTCACGCGCAGGCCCGGCCGGCCGCGAGTCTCCGCCTCGCCCCGCTCGGCCGCCTCGCGCAGCCGCTCCGGCAGGAGGTCGCGACGCCCGATCACCTGCAGGCTCATCTTCACGGGGCGGACCCGGTCCCGCTCGGCGAGCGCCTCAAGGGTCTCGCGGGCGATGTCGGTGATCGCGGCGACCTCCTCGGTCGACCGCTCCAGGTTCTCCAGCGAGAGGGCCCACAGGGTCACCTCGCGGATGCCGATCGCGGCGCACCAGTCCAGCAGCTCCACCGCCTTGTCCGCGCCGTGGCTGTGGCCCGCCCGGAAACCTCGCAGGCCCAACTCGCGGGCCCAGCGCCGGTTGCCGTCCATGATCAGCGCCACGTGGTTCGGAACGGGGTGCGCCAGGACCTCCGCCCGGAGCCGCACGGCGTAGGCCCGGTAGACGGGCGCAAGGGCCACGCCGCCCGCCAGCCGGCCCACCGCCCGGAGCCGGGCGATCACCCCGGCGCCCGGACCCACATTGGCGGGCAGGGGCTCAGTCATCAACCCGCTCCACGACCGTGGCGATCCCCTGGCCCACCCCGATGCACATCGAAGCCAGCCCATACCGGCCGCCCGTGCGGACCAGCTCGTGGACCAGCATGGTGACGAGGCGCGCGCCGGACGCCCCGAGCGGATGGCCGAGCGCGATCGCACCGCCGTTCGGGTTCACGACGGCCGGGTCCAGGCCCAGCTCGTCCATGCAGGCGACGGACTGCGACGCGAATGCCTCGTTGAGCTCCACGACGTCCAGGTCGCCGGCCTCGAGCCCCGCCCGACCGAGCGCCTTGCGCACCGCGGGGACCGGGCCGATCCCCATGACCCGTGGGTCGACCCCGGCGACGGCGGTCGCGAGGACGCGCGCCATCGGGCGCAGGCCCAGGGCGCGGGCGCGCTCCGCCTCCACGACGAGGACCGCGGCGGCGCCGTCGTTGATCCCCGACGCGTTGCCCGCCGTCACGGTCCCGCCGGCCCGGAAGGCGGGCTTGAGCTTCGCGAGGCCCTCCGCCGTGGTGTCCGGGCGCGGGTGCTCGTCGCGGGCGACGAGGACCGGGTCGCCCTTGTGCTGGGGTATCGGCACGGCCACGAGCTGGGAGTCGAAGCGGCCGCCCTCGATCGCGGCGACGGCGCGACGCTGGCTCTCGGCGGCGAAGGCGTCCTGCCGCTCCCGCGTCACCTGCCAGTCGTCGGCGACGCATTCGGCGGTCTCCCCGAGCGAGATCGTCGGGTAGGCGACGTCCATCCTCGGGTTGACGAAGCGCCAGCCGAGCGTGCTGTCGACGAGCTCGCGGGTGCCGCGCTCGAAGGCCGCCTCCGGCTTCAGCATCACGAACGGGGCCCGCGACATCGACTCCACGCCGCCCGCGACGAAGACGTCGCCGTCGCCGACGGCGATCGCGTGGAACGCCGAGTTGACCGCCTGGAGGCCGCTGCCGCAGAGCCGGTTGACCGTCAGACCGGCAACCTCCACCGGATAGCCCGCCAGGAGGAGCGCCATGCGGGCCACGTTGCGGTTGTCCTCGCCGGCCTGGTTCGCGCAGCCGAGGATCACGTCCTCCACGACCGCGGGGTCCAGCCCGGTCCGCTCGACGAGCGCCCGAAGCACGAGCGCCGCGAGATCGTCGGGCCGCACCCCGGCGAGCGCGCCCCCATACCGGCCGATCGGCGTCCGGACGGCATCGACGATCCAGGCTTCGCGGAGCGGGCGGCGCAGGTCTCGGGTCATACCCGGATTCTAGGCCACCCCCGGCCGGGCGACGCGTCGCGAGCTCAGGCGATGACGGACGGGTTGAAGAGCGTGACCTGGCCCTCGCGGAGCTCGAAGAGGCGGCGGTCGATCGACTCGTCGGAGTCGCCGGCGTACTCCAGGACGAAGTCCGCGAAGAGGGGGGCGAACTCCGGGTCGTCCCCGTGAAGCGTGCCCGCGATGAGGAGATGGCGCGCCGGCAGGCCGACGAGCACGCGGTCGCCCGGCCCCCCCAGCTCGTCCTCGAGGTGGGCGAGCGCGTCCGGCAGGAGGATGCGGCTGGCATCCCAGCCGTCGCCGGTGTCCGACGAGATGACGCGGCGGCGGCCGGCGGCGTCGATCGACCAGGGGGCCCCGGCCGCCCATGCCTCGAGGTTGCGGAAGGCCGCCTCGCGCAGCGTCGCCGGCGAGACGCTCCAGGCGGCCAGGTGGTCGCCGTTGGCGAGGACGTCGAAGCCGCCCGCGGCCATGGCGTACGCGATCTCGAGGTCGACCGGGCCGTCGTCGAGCAGCGGGTCCACGTTCCCGGCCGCGCTCGAGGGCGTCGTGATGGTGGCGAGGCGAAGGCCCGGCGTGCCGGCCGGCCGGAGCACGGGGTAGAGAATCGGGGCCGCAGCCTCCCACGAGTGCTCGGCGGTGAGCGAGATCGGCGAGGCCGTAGCGGTGGCCTGGGCGTCGTCCATGCGGGCTGCGTCCTCCGTCATCGGCACCGCTAGGATGCGCCATCCGGCGGGATCGCGATAGCCCCGGGCGCACGCCAGCGCGGATCGCGGCGCTCGACGAAGGCGCGCATCCCCTCCGCCTGGTCGGGCGTCCCGAAGAGCGTCCGGAAGAGGTCGCGCTCGACGCGGATGCCGTCCGCGAGCGGCCCCTCGAACGCGGCTCGCACGGCAGCCACGGCGGCGCGGACCGCCTCGGCGGGCTGGGCGGCCACGGTCGCCGCGAGGTCGAGCGCGGCCTCGATCGTTTCCGGTGCGGGCACGACGCGCGTGACGAACCCCAGGCGGTCCGCCTCGGCCGCGCTCACCCGGCGCCCCGTCAGCACGAGCTCCATCGCGCGGGCCTTGCCGATCGCGCGGGCCAGGCGCTGGGTGCCGCCGGCGCCCGGGATGATCCCGAGATTGATCTCCGGCTGGCCGAAGGTCGCGTCGTCGCCCGCGACGAGCATGTCGCAGGCAAGGGCGAGCTCCGCCCCACCGCCGAGGGCGAAGCCGCGGACCGCGGCGATCGTGGGGGTGGCCACGGCCGCCACGCGGTCCCAGCCGCGGAAGCCCGGGGACGCCGCCAGGCTCTCGGCCGTCTGCGTCGCCAGCTCCGCGACGTCGGCGCCGGCGGCGAAGGCCCGCGTCCCGGCCCCCGTGATCACGATCGCCCCGCAGGACGGGTCGGCGTCGAGCGCCTCCACGACCTCGGCGAGCCGGAGGAGGAGGGCAAAGCTCAGGGCGTTGAGCGCGCGCGGCCGGTTCAGCGTGACGAGGGCCACGCCGGCCAGCTCCTCCGCCGGACCGACCGGCGCCCCATCCGGGCCGCGACGGCGCGCAGGGTGCTCCACGAGGACGAGGTCGGGTGCCTCGTCCCGGGTCAGCTGGTCGGCCACGTCGATCCCTCGTCTGCGCGCCGCGGAGATGGGCGGCGTCCCCCGCCAGTATCCACCGCTCGGTAGACCGCGGTCACCGTGCCGCCGGCGGGGCGGGCGCGGGTTCTACTCCCAGTGACACATCGGCGGGATTCGAGCGCGGCGAATCGTCCAGACCCGGGTTTCGCCGATTCTCCGAGCGTGCATTGCCGAGGAATGCCATCTGGAGTGACACACGCACCCCTTGGGAGTGAAAGGTGACCAGGCGCGGGCGTCCCGGCCGTACGGGGAGTCACCGCGTCGCCTCGAGCGAGCGGTAGAAGCCGGCGAGGCCCTCGGTGAAGAGGCCGGGTCGCTTGGCGGGGACCTCGTGGCCGCAGCCGGGAACGACGAAGAGGCGCGCGTCCGGCAGCTGGCGCGCCAGCGCCGCCGCCTGGAGGACCGGCACGACCGGGTCGCGGTCGCCGACCACCACGAGGGCGGGGACCTCGATCCGCCGCAGGTCGGCCGGCGTCGGCGGCTCCTGCGCCGCCACGAAGGCGGCGATCGCCGGCATCAGCCGTCGCCAGGCGCCGTCGCCCTGGAGGGGGTCGTGGCGCCGCGCGAGGGCCGCGGCCCACGCTGGGTCCTGGCGCTCGATCCGGCCCACGTCGACGAGGTGGCGGATCACGCTCGTCCGCGGCTCGCGCTCCGTGGCGGTTCCCACCAGCACGAGCGAACAAAGCCGCGCGGGCTGATCCATCGCGTAGGCCAGCGCCGTGGCACCCCCCATGGAGAAGCCCACGAGGTCGAAGGCCACGAACCCCAGGTTGTCGACGAAGGCGGCCAGGTCGGCTACCAGGTCGTCGAGGGCGAGGCCGTCTGTCGCGTCGTAGACGGTGCGGGCGTGACCCCGGGCGTCGGGGAGGTGGCAGGAGAATCTCTGTCGGAGGCGCGGCAGTTGGGCCCCGAAATCCTCCAGGCCGGTGGAAGACGCGCCGTGGAGGAGGACGAGGGGCGGCCCCGCGCCCACGATGTCGTAGCCCACCCGCAACCCGTTCACGTCGAGGAAGCGCCGGGCCTCGGCGTCGATCTTCACGGCCGCGAGTCTACGTCGGCGGGCGAACGCGTGGCCGGGCACGGCCGGGCGCGGGCGGTGGACGCTGGCGGGGACGCCGGGCGGGGAACGCTGGGTCGTTCGGACACCAGCCCGGCACGGCGTCGCCATGCGCGGGCACCAACGTGTCGTCCTATCGGCCACAGCATTATCCGGCGGGATTCGCCCTTCGGCTGGAAGCGGTGAGCTTCTCCGCAGGCTCGGGTAAGCCCGGGCGAGCGCCGGCGCCGTCCCAAGCGAACTCCGCTTCTGACGCCGGCCAGCTCGCGCCCCGGTGACGGCGGGAGATCGGCGACAGTCCGATGGGCGGCGGGGTTCCCGGCGGTCGCCGGAGAGCCCGTGCGGCGGCAACGGACGCCAACGTCACGGGCAAATCCCCGCCCGTTACTGCGGGGGCCGAGGCGACGCCATCCGCGCGGTCGATCGGCCGCCGTCACGCCGGTCACGCCCCGGCGGCCGGGCGCCGGCGGACCGCCGAGGCGGCCGGCCCCGCCGGGCGGACGCTAGAATGCCCGCCATGGCTTCGACCCCCGCCCGCTGGGACCGCGCCTCGTTCGCCCCCGTGGCGCCCAACGGACGCCGCGTCCCGGAGATCGTCCAGCTCGGGTCGGACATCGCAGACCTGGCGACGCTCTTCGCCTTCGCCCGCGATGCCGAGCTCCGGTTCGCGACGCTCCGCCTCCGCCTCGAGGAGCGGGCCTGGATCGCCGGGGGCGAGACGCTCCGCGTCCACGAGGTCCTCGTGCGCCATCCCGGCGCGGCCCGGGTGACGGTGGTGCGGCCGGACCGGCCCGCCACCATGAACCACGACACCTGGCTGAGCGACGGCGCGACGGTCCGCGCCTACCGGGGCTGGCACCGCCTCGCCACCGACCGCCCCGTCCGCCGGAGGCCCGTCGGGATCACTGCCCAGGACCTGCCGGGCGCGTCCCGGCCGTACGCGCCGCTCACGGCCCTCCCGGCCAACTCGCTGCCGGACACCTTCGTCCACCCCGGCGGCTACTGCCAGAACGTGCTGGCGACGGGGTCGACCACCGTGACCGGCACCGGGACCGTGGCCGGCCGCGCCGCGATCTTCGTGACCTGCGACCACCCGCGAACGATCGAGATGGCCGCTGACCGGCCGGATCACCGGCTCGAGGTCGCTTTCGACCGGGAGACCGGGCTCCTCTCGCTCCTCGTCGAGTCGTTCGGCGGCACGGTGACGCGGCGGGTGGAGGCGACCGAGCTGGCCCCCGACGCGGCGATCCCCGAAAGCGCCTTCGCCGTCGCAGTCCCCGGAGACGCGTCCTCGATCTACTAGGCGCGGGCCCCCTCCGCCCCGCGGAGGGCGCCCCCACCGAGGACCGCGGCATGACGGGGTGCCCCAACCCCCCGGGGGGGTGGGGCACCGGTGATAATCAGGGCATGCCGCCCGACGTCGCGCTGAGCGGGGAGCTCCGGTTCATCCTGAACCTGGGCGTCGCGGTGCTGGCCGCCCTCCTCGGCGGGGCGATCGCCGCCCGCCTGCGCCAGCCGACGGTCGTCGGGTACGTCGTCGCGGGGATCGCGATCGGGCCGTTCACCTCGGGGTTCGCAGGCGGCCAGGAGCAGATCACCGTCCTCGCCGACATCGGCGTCGTCCTCCTCCTCTTCGCCCTCGGGGTCCAGTTCCCGCTGCGCGATCTCGTCGCGGTCCGGGGCGTCGCCGTGGGCGCAGCCCTCCTGCAGGTCGTCGCCACGACGATGGCCGGCGCCGTCGCGGCCGGCGTGCTCGGATTCGACGTTCGAAGCTCCGTCGTCATCGGGGTGACCCTCGCGATCTCGTCGACCCTGGTGGTGGTCAAGCTCCTCGTGGAGCGCGGCGAGATGGAGGCGATCCATGGCCGCGCCCTCGTGGGATGGATGATCGTCCAGGACCTGGTCACGATCGTCGTGGTGGCCACGCTACCGGCCCTGGCCGGCGGCGATCCGGTGGGCCCGCTCCTCTTGGCCGCCGGGCGGGTGGCGCTCTTCCTTGGCCTGGCCTACGTGGTGGGCACGCGCCTCCTCCCCGCTGCATTCCGGCTGGTGGCCCGCCTGGGCTCGTCCGAGCTCTTCCTCCTGGCGGTCATCGGCACGGCGCTGGTGGCGGCCGTGACGTCCTCCGCGGTCTGGGGCTGGCCCTCGGCGCCTTCGTGGCGGGCCTCCTGATCGCGGAGTCGGAACTGTCCTACCAGGCGGTGGCGGAGATCGTCCCGTTCCGCGACCTCTTCGCGGTCCTCTTCTTCGTGGCGGTCGGGATGCTCGTCGACCCGGCCAGCATCGCCGCCCAGGCCGGCCTCGTGCTGGTATTCGTGGCCGTGGGCGTGGGCGTGAAGGGCCTCCTGGCGGGCGCACTGGCGCGGCTCTTCGGCCTGCCGGCGCGCTCGGCCATCCTGCTGGGGGCGACGCTGGCGCAGGTGGGCGAGTTCAGCTTCATCATCGCCGAGGAGGCGCTGGGGCTTGGCATCCTGGCCAAGCCCGCGTACGACGTGGTGCTCGGAGCGGCAGTCGTCTCGATCGTCCTGACGCCCTTCGCGATCCGGGGGGCGGAGCGGCTGACCGCGCGGCTCGAGGGCGGGCGGGCGGCGACCGCCGGCGCAGGAGAGGGCGACCTCGACCCGGTCGGCGGCCGCGGCGGGGGCCACGGGGGCCGGGCCGCGTACGCCTCCGACGGCCGGGCCCACGTCGTCGTCCTGGGAGCGGGACGGGTCGGCCTCCTCGT
>CAZVPS010000105.1:0-7327 GCA_964629105.1 uncultured Anaerolineaceae bacterium | reverse complement strand
GAGGCCCGCTCCTTCATGGCATCACGGATCCTGCCGTCGGGACCGCCGGCCGCTCGGTGGGGCGCGCGGTCATGCGTTCAACGCAAGGTCGGCAGGTGAGCCGGTCGACAGGTGAGCCGGCGCGCGGGCCGGCAGGGAAGCCGGCAGACGGGCCGGTCAACGCGGCCGACGGGCCGGCAGACGGGCCGGAGGGGCGCGGACGTCCTGATGTCACGGACGTACCTGGACGAGAACAGTCCCCTTCGACGATCGATCCACACAGGCGCCCCCACGATGTGGTCGTGGCGTGGCCATTCAGGGCCACGAGACCGATAGCCGACTCCTCGCTCACGTTCGGACAGACCGCCAGCGAGAGCCCTCGAAGGCGAACTCCGTGTCACCGGGGCGACGCGGCTCTTCCTCGCCCTGCTCGAGCGCGACGAGCGTCTGCGAATGGCCGGTGGCGTTCGGGTGAGGATCAATGATGTCGCGGCGGCCGAGCGATAAGCATCGTCGCGTCTGGGAGGAGACGGCGGGGTACCGGCATCTGTCCGCCATTTCGCGCGAAGGCGATCCGCTCGTCCGGGCCGACGGTGGCTTGGGCCTCTCGACGAGCCTCCACCTGTACGCGTGCTCTGGCGGCGCGGCACGGTGGCCGTGAGACGGGCGAACTCCCCGTTGTTACCGCGACTGGTACGACCTCGTCGCCGAGCGAGATTGGGCAGTGTCCAATCTAGTGCAACCAGGTGCAGACATGCTGGGACATGATCGGGGCCGACGTGTTTGTCGGCCGGGCTCAGGCCGTGATCCGCGCGACCGCTCGAACAGGGAAGGTGCCCAACCCCTCGACTTTCGGCGGCACGGCGGTCAGCTCGAAGCCGCGTTCGGGCAGCCGCTCCAGCCCGGTCATGTGTTCGATGATCGGGATGCCGGCGGCGAGCAATATCGAGTGGGCAGGCCGCGCGTTGCCCGAGATGTCGTCGATGTTCACGCTGTCGATGCCGACCAGTGTCGCGCCCCCCTCGACCAGCCGCCGGGCAGCGGCCTCGGTGACGAACGGCGCATCGATCGCGTAGGCCGGAGTGCCGAAGTGGCGGTCCCAGCCGGTGTGGAAGAGGACCGCCCGGTGCCACGTGTCGACGTCGGCCAGGGCGTCGACGCCGATCGCACGGCGATCCGCGACGCGGACCACGACGCCCTCGACGGCGACGCACGCGCTCGCCGCCAGCCCGGCCAGGTCCGTGCCGTCCGCGTAGCGATGGAACGGCGTGTCGACGTACGTGCCGGTGTTGGCGACCATCGAGATCGTGCCGATGTGGAACTCGGTTCCGGCGGCGTACCGGGCGCGCGAGTCTTCCCGCGACAGGTGCGTGCCGATGGCCGGCCCGGGCAGACCGGGGTATGTCTGCATCCCGTCGCGGATGACGTGGCTGAGCTCGACGATCGTCCCTGGCTGCATGCCCGACGCGCGGATCGCCCGCTTGTGCGGCTCTTCGATGACTCGCACGTTGGTGATCCTGACCGCGCTCACCATCAGGAGGCGCAGGTCGGCGACGATCCGATCGGCGACGGCGCGATAGTCGACCTCGGGACCCTCGAGATCGAGGCGGAAGTCCTGTCCCTGGATCCCGCCGCCGTTGGCAAACTCGATCTCGAAGTCGAACACGGCCCGTCGGTCGGCCACGGCGAACCTCCTCATAGGTCGTGTGGGAGTCCTCGACCACGAGCCCTCCCCCGTTGGCGCAGAGTATCGGTCGCGCGGCCTTCTGCCGGGGCGAGAGTTCCTTGGCCGGTGCGATCGTCCCTCCGGAGGCCGATGGCCGCCGAAGCCGTTCGTCCTCGCTCGGGAGACGCGCCGGGCGTACGCTGGGCGCATGTCAGGGGAGCCAGCGGAAGGGCGATCGGCCGCCGCGACCGCTCGGCGGCTCGTCGAGACGCTCGGCGGCCGCTACTCCGCGCAGCTCGGGATCGCGGTCGACCAGGGGCCTGACGAGGTCGAGCGGTGGTTCCTGGCGGCCACGCTGTTCGGGCACCGGATCTCCGCCGAGGTCGCCATGCGCACGTATCGCGCGATGGAGCGGGCCGGCATCCGGACGATCGCCGAGGCCGCCGGCGCCACCTGGGACGAGCTCGTCGCCCTGCTCGACGAGGGAGGCTATGTGCGCTACGACTTCAGCACCGCCAGCCGGCTGCTGGCGCTGGCGGGGACCGTGATCGAGCGTCACCACGGCCGGATCTCCACCGTGGCCGAAACGACCGACGATCCGGCCGAGATCGAGGCCACCCTCGATCAGCTGCCCGGTTGGGGCCCGACCACGGTCCGGCTCTTCCTGCGCGAGCTGCGCGGCGTCTGGCCAGGCGCCAGTCCGCCCTGCGACAAGCGGGCTCGCTGGGCGGCTGAGCACCTCGGCCTGGGCCAGCCCGAGGGAGACGCGAGAGGTCTCGCCTGGCTTGACGCGCTCGCCGCGCTGACCGGGGTCGACCCGCGGGATCTCGAGTCGACCCTCGTCCGGCTCGCCCTGGCGCATGGCCGGCGGCGTGCGCCGTGCCCCGGCGGCGATAGCTGCCTCGTCTGGCTCGGCGGGTCACCCGGATCTGCTCCGCGAATCGACTCTCTCGCCGCGCGGTAGAGCGCCACCCGAGCGGCAGGCGCCTCATCGGACCGGCCGGATCGCGAGACCGCGCCGAGCGAGGCCCTCGGCGAGGAGCCCAGCCAGGTTGCCCGCGAAGATCTCGCCCTCCCAGTCGCCGCGCGCGCAAGCCCGCGGCTCGTCGATGTCAGGGCGCCCCCGCGCCCTCGGTTGCGTCCAGCGAGACGGCCGTCCCGGTCACGCGGATCCCGCCGTCGGTGTCCGGTACCTCGACCTCGATCAAGCTGGGCCGGCCCATCTCGACGCCCTGGGTGATCGTGAATCGGGCGGGCGGCACGAGCTCGCCGCGCCAGCGGAGATAGGCCCCGAAGGCGGCCGCCGCCGCGCCGGTGGCGGGGTCCTCGACGACGTTGCCGACCGGGAACGGGTCGCGCGCCCGGAAGCGCTCGGCGCCCTCGCGCCAGACCAGTTGGACCGTGGTCAGGTCGGCCGCGAGCATGATGGAGCGGAGTCGGTCGAAGTCGTAGGACAGCACGCGCAGGGTGTCGTACGAGGCGGCGGCGAGGATGAGGTGGTGCGCGCCGGCGTATCCGACCGCAGGGGGCAGCGCCGGGTCGAGCTCCTCAGGTGTCCACCCGAGCGCGGACAGCGCGTCGGCCAGCAGATCAGGCTCGGCGTCGCGTACCCGCGGCTCGACCGATGTCAATGTCGCCCGCAGGTGCCCGTCCGGTCCGTGCTCTGCGTCGACCGTCACCAGGCCGTCGTTCGTCGTCAGCAGGAACCGACCGGGGGTCGATCGCTCGGTCAGGGCGACTCCGCTGGCGATCGTGGCGTGGCCGCAGAACGGCACCTCCGCGGCCGGGCTGAAGTAGCGGACCCGGTAGGCGCCCACCCGCCTGGTACCGTCGGGTGCGAGGAAGGCCGTCTCCGAATAGCCGACCTCGGCCGCGATCCGCTGCATCTCGGTCGGTTCCGGCAGCTCGGGGCCGATCCACACCCCGGCCGGGTTGCCGCCCGCAGGGTCGAGCGTGAACGCGGCGAGGCGAAGCAGCTCCGGCACAGGCTGAGCGTAGCGCGGATCCGCATCTCTCGTTCGAACGTGCGCTGTTCCGTGTCGAGGAGGTGGCACACGGTCTCGCTGCCGCGCCAGGACAGATCAGCCACCGCCACCAGTGCACGGTCGCGCAGGTCCTGGTCCAGCTCGACACGATCAGTGGATAGTCAGGATTGGCGGTCACCGTGATGAAGATGGGAGGTCGGTCGACCGAAGCGGGCGAGCTTGTCCGGGTTCCATATAGCGAGGATGGCCGCCACCCGACCGCCCGCGACGTCAAGGACAACGACACTGGTTGGGGCCCCTGCTGGGTCGCGCCAGATCACTCCGAACTCCCCGTTGACCTCGGCAAACTCGATCCGTGCGGCGTCCGACCACTGCGCGCTCCTGGCTACGATGCCGGCGATGGAGCGGGCGACGCGGTCGGCGCCGATGACCGGGTTGAGTGCGGTCCCCGGCCGCTTGCCGCCACCATCCATCCAGGCAACAACGTCGGAAGCGTGCAGCGCCACGAGTGCCTCGAGGTTCCCTTCGCCGGCAGCCCTGACGAAGTTGACCGTCATCCGTTCATGCTCCTCGGCCGTCGCTCGGAAGCGGCGGCGGCCCTCGTCGACGCGAAGGCGGGCGCGTCGGAACGCCTGGCGGCAGGCGGCCTCGCTTCGGCCCACCACCTCCGCGATCTCCACGTACTCGTAGGCGAAGACCTCGCGCAGGAGGAAGACCGCGCGCTCGACCGGGCTCAGGCGCTCAAGGAGGACGAGGAACGCGAGGGAGATCGACTCGCGCTCCGCCATCGTCGCCTCGGGCGAGAGCAGGTCACCGCCGCCCGTGGCGACGGGTTCGGGCAGCCACGGCCCGACGTATGTTTGCCGCCGGGAGCGGGCCGACTTGAGCTCATCGAGGCACAGCCGCGTGACGATGGTGACGAGGTAGGCACGGAGCGAACGCACGTTCTCGGCATCGGTGGCGCGTGTGTGAGCGAGATACGCGTCCTGGACGATGTCCTCGGCTCGGCGGCACTGCCGAGCATGCGACCAGCGACGGCAAGGAGATCGTCGACGACGCCTGCGCCAAGAAGGCCGTCGCCGAGCTCACGTGCGAACAGTCAGCACCGGACGGCGGCGTCTCCATGGAGCGCCGCCGTATCGTCCCCACCCAGTCCTGCCGCTGCGTCACCAAATAGCGCGGCCGGCAACACCATGAACCCATCGTCGAGGTTGGCGCAGGACGCACTCGGCTCACAAGATGTCGCCCTTCGCTCGGGCCAGGAAGCCCGTCGGCTGTCCGATCTGTCGGAGGAGGCAGCCGGCGGTCCCTCCAGCGACTATCGAGCGCGGCGCCGCGTGGGTCGGAGCAACGCGATCACGAGGAACGCAACCAAGCCGGCGGCGAGCGGGACGATGGCGGGGCTGGACGAGTCCCCCTGAGCCGGCAACGGCGCTGTCGTCGTGTCTGGGGCGCGAGCCGCGAGTGACCGGACTCGACCTACGAACTGCGCGAATGACGTTCCCTCGAGCTTCGCGAGGAACGGCGCGCTCAGCGTCTGGGGGACATGGACCCTCCCGTCCTGATCGACCGCGGTGCCAGCAAGAATGACGAGCCTCCAGAACGCAGCCTCGTGCGCGATCTCGGTCGCCGTAGCGGTCGGTCTGAGCTGGCTCAGCTCGACCCCCTTGTTGCGAAGGAAGAACACGGCACGCTCGGCCGGGATCTCCTTCCCGAGCTGGGGCAGGGGCGGTGCGCACCAACCGAAGTATTCGAGCGTGAGCCGCTTCTGCGACGCCGACGGCAGATGTCCAGCCAGGACCTGCTCGACCTCGACGGTTGCCGCGGTATAGCCGCAGCCATCGAAGACGCGGCCCGGCACCGCCTGGACGACTCTGCCGAGGACCACGGCGTCCGCGTGTTGGGTCATCGCGGAGAGCGAGTCGTAATGCTCCGCCTCAATGACATCAGCGGCCACTCCGCCGGCCCCGAGCGCGAGAAGCAGACAGGCGGCGATCACCGCTCGAAGCATCCCGGATCCCCTTGACGAACTCTCGACCTTCTTCGACGCCCGGAACGATCTTCCGGTGGCGCGAGTCATGCTACCGCGGGCTTGCCAACGGTCAGGGCATTCCCCGACCGTCTTGACGCACCAGCACCCGAGCTTCTGCGTCTTGCCCGGTTGGAAAATCGCCGCGGTCGCTGACGGGCGGCGACCAACAGGCTGAACCGTACGGTGGGTCCGCTTGGGTGGCACGATTTCGACACTATCTGCTCATCGTTTCGGCTACGAGGCAGCGACCTCCGCGGGCGCGCCAGCCCGGGCGGCCGTGAAGACCCGCCCGAGGTAGTGGTCCATGACGACGGCCTGGAAGGCCGGGTCGTCGAGGATCCGGCGGCTGATGGCCATCAGATCGCCCCCGCACCTCGCAGATATCCACTGGACAAGATATATGTCAGGGTGGATACTATGGGCATGTCAGAACCACGGACACCGGACATCACGGAGCAGGTTGAAGCCTTCCTCGATCCGCTGGAGCCATTCCCGGCCCAGCCGATGCGGGCGATCCTCGACGCGATGGACCGGCTCGAAGAGGACGGGCCGACGCTGGGTCGGCCGCTCGTCGACGTGATCAAGCTCGAACCCCATTACCGGGAGTTCATCCCGCTGTTCGGGAAGCACCTGAAGGAGCTTCGGCCGCTCGGAACAGACGTCAGGATCCTGTTCACGTTCGGCCCCGACCGGACCCTCGTCCTGCTCTACGCGGGCAACAAAGAGGGCGAGTGGACGAAGTGGTACCGCGGAGCGGTCGCCGAAGCCGCCCGGCTCTACACCAAATACCTGGAGGACACCGCCCAAGCCTGATCCCGAGGGGTGGCTACCCTCCCTGCCGATACGGCGCTGATGAAGATGAAGTTGATGCAGTTGTTGATGATGATGATGGGAAGTGCGCTCATGCAGACCCAGGCCCGCAACTGGGCCGATATTCGATCCTCGAAGATCCCGCCCGGCCAGGAGGCCGCCCAGGCGGCGAGCTCGCGCGCCCTGCGCGACGCGCTCGACCTGCGCGGACTGCGGGCTGGCAAGGGGATTACCCAGGTCCAGCTCGCCGAACGGCTGGGCAAGAGCCAGGGCAACATCAGCGAGCTCGAGCGGCGTGACGACGTGTACGTGTCGTCCCTGCGCGAGTACGTCGAGGCGCTCGGAGGCCGGCTCGAGATCGCGGCCGTCTTCGACGAGGAGCGGACGCCGATCGCGATCGGCTGACCGATGATTCCATAGCGACGGGGCGCCGGACGGCTACCGACTCGGGGGATCGTCGCTGGTCGTCATCAAGAAGTCCCCTTCTGTGGCGCGGGCTCCCGCTCGAGGTTCAGCTCGGACAGGCGCGCCAGGATCTCGTCGTCACCGATGTAGGGGGGCCAGCCGTAGGCGGCGAGGACGGCGGTGTCGAGGGTGGCGTGGGCGTGCTGGAGCCAGGTGGGGCGGGCGTTGTAGAGGTTGGTGAGGGTACGCTTGCCGAGCTCGGCGGGCGCGAGGCCGGGCGGGTTGAGCCAGCCGTCGCGGAGGCGGACGAGCTCGCGGGCGGCGGCGATGGCCTCGCGCTGCTCGTCGGTTGGACGCGGGAAGGGGAAGGTCTCGAAGCAGGTGGTGGGGGTATAGCCGCTTACCTCGCGGACACCGCCCGCTGCGCCGCGCTCGACCTGCTCGGTGACA
>CAZVPS010000104.1:0-7435 GCA_964629105.1 uncultured Anaerolineaceae bacterium | reverse complement strand
CGGCACCCTGGCCACCATCCTGGCGCTCGTCGTCGCGCTCGGCGCGGCCGCGACGCACCCCCTGCCGGCCGCGGCGGCGAGCCTCACGACGGCGTCCGCCGAGGCGTCTCTCCTGGCCTGGGCCAACCGCGATCGCGTCGCGCTCGGCCTTCGCCCGCTGCGGTCCGATCCCCCGCTTGCCGCGATCGCGGGAACACGGGCGGAGAACCTCGCCGCCGCCTCCACGTTCAGCCACGCGGCGGCAGGCGGCGACCTGGCCCCCGCCCTCGCCCGGGCCGGAGTCCAGTGGTACGCGTGGGGGGAGAACATCGCCCGGCGGACGGGCGGCCTGACGAGCACGACCGTCGCGGGGATCTACGGGGCCTGGCGGACGAGCGCGTCGCACTGGGCGATCCTGATGAGCCGGACGATGAACTACGTCGGGTTCGGGGTGGCCGTCCGCGCCTCCGACGGCCAGGTCTTCGCCAGCGCGGTCTTCACCGAATCCCGGGACCACTCGGCCCCCAGCGCCAGGATCGACGGCGCCACGCGCAGCGGCACGACGATCACCTTCGCCTGGCACGGCTACGACGCCCCCCTCCAGACGCACTGGGCGGGCCTCCGCGACTTCGACGTCTGGTACCGCGTGGACGGCGGGACCTGGCGCCTGGTCCGGGACAACACGACGGCCACCAGCCTGCGTCTCGGGTCGCGCGCCCCCGGGCACCGCTACTGGCTGATGGTCCGGGCCCGCGATCGGGCCGGCAACGTCGGCCGGCCCAGTACCCCCGTCTCCGTCTGGATTCCCTGACCCTCGGCCCTTCCGGGCCCGCGACGAACGCCCACAATGGCACCATGCGCACGGCCCGCTTCGCCGCCGTCAACCTCATCAGCGATCCGATTCACGGCTACATCGAGCTGACGAAGCGGCTCGCCCCCGGCGATGCCCGCGCGGCGGGGCTGCCGCCGGAGGAGGCCGCCGAGGAGGACATCCTCGACACCGGGTGGCTGCAGCGGCTGCGCCGGATCAGCCAGCTCCAGAGCGCCCGCTGGGTCTTCCCGACGGCCGAGCATTCGCGCTTCACACATGGTCTCGGCGTCATGCACGAGGCCGGGCTCTGGGGGCGCCAGCTCTACCCGTCGCTGGCGGAGGCGCTGGCGGTGACCGAGCCGGGGATGCGGCCCCCGTCGGAGGGCCTCGTCGTAGAGACGCTGCGCATCGCAGGGCTCCTCCACGACGTGGGGCACGGCCCGTTCGCCCACTTCTTCGACGAGCACGTCCTGGCGGCCTTCCCGGCCCCCGCGGACGGGCGGCGGACCGGCGGGAAGGCCCTGACCCACGAGGACCTCTCGCAGCTGATCATCGAGCACGAGCTGGGCCCGCTCATCCGGCGTCTCCGCCGCGCCCCCGGCGACGGGATCCCGGCCCGCGACGCGTTCGCCGACGGCGAGACGATCGACCCGACCTGGGTGGCCTACCTGGTGGCCAAGCCGCGGCTCGACGACCCGGCCATGCCCCGCTGGGTCCGCTGGCTCCAGCCGCTCCTGTCGGGCGTCTTCACGGTCGACAACCTGGACTACGTCCGGCGCGACGCGTACCTCACCGGCGTCTCGGCGGGGCCGGTGGACGCGGAACGGCTCCGGCGCTATGCGTTCATCTCGGAGCGGGGTCTGACCCTCTACGAGCCCGGCCTCGCGGCCCTCGAGATGTTCCTGACGGCGCGGCTCTTCATGTACCAGCAGGTCTACTTCCACCGGACGGTGCGGGGGATCGACCTCGATCTCGCCGAGGTCTTCGCCCCGTCGATCCGGGCGATCTTCGGCGACGGCTCGCCGGCCGACGACCTGGGCCGCTACGCCGACCTGGACGAGTACGCGCTCCTCCACCAGGCGGCCCGCTGGGTACGCGGCGAGGACGTGGTCCTGGCGCCGGCCCCGGGCGACGGCCGCGTCGCGCCGCACGTGGCGGGGATCTGGCGGCGGATCCTGCTCCGGCGGCCGCGCTGGCGCGCCCAGGCCGAGGTCCGGGCCGAGTTCGAGACCGGACCGCCGCCCGCGGACGCGGTCGCGACCCTCGGCGCGGCCGAGCCGGGGCGGGTGATCATCGACCTCGCCGTGGTCGACGCGCGCCCCAGCGCCGCCGACGCCGACGCCCTCCTCGCCATCGCCGGCCGTGACGGCCGCCCGCCACGGCCGCTGGCGGAGGCCCTGGGGCGGCTCCCGGCCTACGCCCTTATCGGGCGGCGCTACGTCCGGGTCGATGGGGAGGACGGCACCCCGCAGTAGGCCACAGCCGTCCGCTCCAGAATCTCGCAGACGGCGAGCAGCTCGGGGAGCGAGACCCACTCGTCGGGGGCGTGGAGGTTGCCGGCGCTGGCCCCGACGGAGAGGGTCGGGATCCCCGCCTCCTGGACGAGAGCGGCGTCCATCCAGGCGTTCTCGCCGGCGACCTGCAGCGGGGCCCCGAGCACGGCCCGGGTGGCCCGGTCGAGGGCTGCGAGGAGGGCCTCGTGGCCCTCCGCCCGGAACGGGTTGCGGTCGAGCCGCACGTCTACGCGGGCCTCGAAGTCGGGCAGCTCCGCCCGCAGGTCGGCGAAGATCGCCTCGATGTCGCGGACGCGGTCGGCGATCGTCTCGCCGGGCTGCGTCCCGATCTCGATCCCCAGGACGACCTCCGCGGGGTACGTCGCGTAGTCGCTCCCGCCGCGGATCGTGCTGGCGTGGTAGACCGTGGCCCCGTTGAGCGGGTCCGGGGCGGCGGCCCAGGCCCGCCCCAGGGCGTCGAGGCGCTCGACGACGCGGGCCGCCCGCGAGATGGCGTCGATCCCCTTCTCCGGCGCCGAGCCGTGCGCCGCCCGGCCCCGGATCGTCAGGTCGAGCCAGCCGAAGCCCTGGTGGGTGGCGATGGCCCGCCCGATGCCGAACGGCTCGACGACGAGGCAGGCGTCCGGCCGGTGACGGGCGACGTAGTGCTGGGTCCCCTGGGACGTCGCCTCCTCGTCCATCACGAAGGCCGCGACCACGTCCCCGGGCAGCGGCTCCGGGCGACGGGCCAGGGCCTCCAGGACGAGCAGGACCGCAGCGCAGTGTCCCTTGTCGTCGGCGGCCCCCAGCCCGACTATCCGGTCGCCTTCCACGACGGGCGCCATCGATCGACCGGGCCAGGACGCATCGCCGACCGTGTCGAGGTGCGCGTTGAGGCAGAGGCTGGGGCCGTCTCCCCGGCCCGGGAGCCGGGCGATCACGTTGGGGCGACCCGGGACGACCTCCTCCACGGTCACCTCGACACCCGGCAGGGCGCGGCAGCGGGCCGCCACGTCGGCGGCGATCGCACCCTCGCCCGGGCCGTCCTCGATGAGCCACGGGTTGCGGGCGTCGATCCGGATCAGGTCGGTGAGCAGCGCTTCGAGCGCCGCGCGCGCGTATGGCATGGTTGGTCCCTCCGGCGAGTGCGCCGGGGACCGTCGCGCAACGATCCCCGGCCGTGGGCGTGTGACCTACGCGTCGCGGCTCGTGAGGATCGGCCGGGTCACGGCGACCGCGTCCTCGAAAGCCTGGAGGGTCGCCTCGATGTCCGCGTCCGTGTGGACCGTCGAGACGAACCAGAGCTCGATGTTGCTGGGATGGACCATCACGCCGCGCTCGTGGAGGGCGCGGGCGAGGGCGGCGTACTTGGGCGAGTTCAGGTGGGCGGCCGCATCGCGGTAGTTGCGCACCGGCGTCCCGCTGAACCAGAACTGGAACATCGGGCCGACGCCCTGGACCTGGACCGGCGCGCCGGCGCGGCCGAGGATCTCGCCGAACCCGGACATGAGGCGCTCGGAGAGGCGGAACAGCCGTTCGTACGTCCCCGGCTGGGCCAGCACGTCGAGCGACGCGCTGGCGGCCGCCGTGGCGACGACGTTGGCGTTGTAGGTGCCCGCGTGGAGAACGGCGCCATCCGAGACCAGGTCCATGATCTCGCGCCGGCCCCCGATGGCCGCGACGGGGAAGCCGCCGCCGAGGGCCTTGGCCATCGTGGTCAGGTCGGGAGTGACCCCATAGAGGGCCTGGGCCCCGCCGGGGGCGACGCGGAAACCGGTGATGACCTCGTCGAAGATGAGGACGATCCCGTTGGCCGCGGTGATCTCGCGAAGGAACTCGAGGTAGCCCGGCTCCGGCGGGATGACCCCGGTGTTGCCCATGATCGGCTCGGTCAGGATCGCCGCGATCTCGCGGCCCCGCTCGGCGACGAGCTGCTCCACCGCTTCCCGGTCGTTCCAGGGCAGGACGGCCAGCGTCTGGCCGATGACGCCCGGGATGCCGGGCGTGCCGGGGAGCGCAACTGGCCGCAGGCGCGGGCCCGCCTTCGCCAGGTCGGGGTGATGGCTCCATTCGAGCTGGTCGGCCCAGCCGTGGTACTGACCCTCGAACCGGACGACGAGGTCGCGCCCCGTGTAGGCCCGGGCGAGGCGGGTCGCGTGGAGGACGACCTCCGTGCCGGAGTTGCCGAAGCGGACGAGCTCGACCGACGGGACCGTGTCGACGATCTTGCGGGCGGCTTCGGCCTCGCGCTCGTAGGGGAGCGCGAACATCGTGCCGATCTCGTGGATCGCCTTCGTCACGGCCTCCGTGATCGCCGGGTGCGCGTGGCCGTGGATCATCGGGCCCAGCGCCAGCAGGTAGTCGCAGTAGCGGTTGCCGTCCACGTCCCAGACGTAGGCGCCCTCGCCTCGGGCGACGACCGGCGGGCCGGGCACCCAGCCCGCCTGGGGCCCGCGCGCGCCGCTGTTGACGCCGCCGGCGATGACCTCCTGGGCGGCGAGGTAGAGTTCCTGCGACCGGGTGGTCTGGTAGACAGCCATGGGTTCCTCCTGCAGGGCCCGCCGGGCGGCGGGGTTCAGACCAGTTGGAGCACGGTGCGTCGCCGGGCCCGACCCGGCCTCGCCTCGTGGGCTCCCGGTGCGCCCTGGAGGCCCGTCCGGGCGTGGGCGAGGGCGAGGGCGACGGCGCCGTGGACGACGGCGGCGCCCTCCAGGGCGGACGGTACGACGCACGGCGGGAAGGGGACGGTGGCCGCGAGCCGCTCGGCCACCGCGTCGAGGATGACCGTGCCGTTCGCGACCAGGCCGCCGCCGAGGACGATCACCGACGGGTCGACGATCGCCGCGACGTCGGTGGCCATCTCCGCGATCGCCGCGACGACGTCTGCCACGAGGCCGCGGGCGATCGGCTCGCCGGCCTCGGCCCGCTCGAACACCGCGCGGGCGTCAAGGCTGGGCATCGTCGCTGCGACGTCGGGCCCCCGGCCGGCCCGGACGAGCGCGGCGATGTACCGACCGGGGATCGCCCGGCCGGAGGCTCGCTCGTCGAGCTGCTGGGCGCCGATGAACCCGACTGCCCCGGCGGCGTGCGCGGAGCCCCGCACGGGCCTCCCGTCGACGAGGATGCCGGCCCCCAGGCCGTAGCCCAGCGAAAGGAAGACCACGTTCGTCGCGCCGCGCGCGGCGCCCGCCGCCGCCTCGCCGATCGCCGCGAGCAGGTCGTCGTTGTCGACCTCGACGGGGATACCCAGCGCCTCGGTGAGGCGCGCGGCCACGTCCACGCCATCGAGGCCCGGCAGGTCCGGGGACATCCGCACCCGCCCGGCCGCGTGGTCCACGATCCCCGAGAGGCCGGCGGCGGCGGCCCGGACGCGGCGGCTGTCGACGGAACCGATGGCATCGCGCGCCACCAGGGCCAGGTCCTCCAGGAGCCGCTCCGCGTCGCGCGGATCGCGGGCCGGCCGGGCCACCCGCCGCCGGATCGTCCCGTCGAGGTCGGCGAGGACTCCCCGCAGCATCGAGCCGCCGGCGTCGATCCCGACGACGTGGGCGCCGTCCGGCCGCAGCGCGACGTGGCGCGCGGGCCGGCCCGGGCCGTCGCCGGGGACGGCGACCTCGAGAACGTAGCCCGACCGGCGAAGCGAGGCGAGGGCCCGGCTGACCGTCGCCGGCGACAGGCCCGACAGCGCGGCCAGGTCAGCGCGCGGGAGTGCGCCGCGCTCGTGAAGCAAGTCCAGGATCGCCGTCCGATGGTCCGGCTGAAGATTTCCTTTCATCCTGCACGAAACTATGCGGCCTCCGCGGCGGTGCGTCAAGACCTAGAATCCGCGGGAACCTACACGCAGGAGGACCGGAGATGAGTGGCGGCGCGACCGGCCAGGGCACAGGCGTCCGATCGCGCCTGCGCGACGAGTACGGTGATCTCACGCCGGCGCAGCGGCGCCTCGCGGAATTTCTGCTGGAGAACCTCGCGGTCGCCAGCGACTACACGATCACCGACCTGGCCGAAGCGGCCGGGGTGTCCATCGGGACGATCTCGCAGCTCTGCCGGCGGCTCGGCCTCAAGGGCTACCAGGACCTGCGCCTCGCGCTGGCGCGCGACGCGGTCGTCCTCGACGCGAGCGTGGCCGGCCAGCAGCTCGACCTCCGGGAAGGCCCGCCGGCCGTCCTCGGGGCCATTGCTCGCGTGTTCGGATCGAGCCAGGAGGCACTGGCGGAGACCGCGTCCCGCCTGGAGCCCGCCGCGCTCGAGCGCGCGGTGAGCCTCCTCGCCGAGGCGCGCCGGATCGAGTGCATCGGGGTGGCGACCGCCGGACTCGTCGCGGCGGAGGCGGCCCTCAAGTTGCGCAAGCTCGGGCTCGACGCGATCGCCCTGCCGGACACGCACCAGCAGGCGATGTCGGCGGCCCTGCTGGACGGCCGCGACGTCCTGCTCGCCATCTCGCACAGCGGGCGCACGATCGACACACTCCGGGCGGCCCAAGTCGCCCGGGCCGGAGGGGCGCACGTCATCGTCATCAGCGGCCAGAGCCGCTCCCCGCTCGCTGACGCGGCCCACATCCTCCTCGCCACCGTGTCCTCCGACACCGGCTTCCAGGTCGAGCCGATGGCGTCGACAGTGGCCGCCATTGCCGTCATCCAGGTGCTGTTCGTGCTCCTCCTCGAGCGCGAGGCCGCGGCCCAGGATCAGCTCTCGATGACCCAGGCTGCGGTCGAGGATCGCCACATTACCGGCCGGAACTGGTAGAACCCCCGGCCCGGGTCAGGCGCGCCGGCTCGCTCCCAGCAGGAATGGGCGGCAACCGACGAGACCAGCGTCGTCCCCGAGCGCCGGTAGGACGACCTCCACTCGCGCTGCATGGACCACGAGCCCGGTCCGATCCAGGCCGCGCCTGACGGCCCCGAGCCAGCTCGGCGGGTCGGCCAGGATCACCCCGCCGCCGAGGACGACCCGCTCCGGGTTGAGCAGGTCCACCAGGCCGACCACGGCCCGCGCGACGGCTGCGCGAGCCCGAGCCACGATCGCGCCGGCGACCGCGTCCCCAGCCTCGGCCGCCTGCGCCACGTCGCGACCGGTGAGACGGCCGTCGGGGGCGGCCGCCATCCGACGCGCGAGCTCCTCGGAGCGTCCGCTCCGCGCCGCGGCCTCGCCG
>CAZVPS010000103.1:0-7495 GCA_964629105.1 uncultured Anaerolineaceae bacterium | reverse complement strand
GGCTCGTTCAACCGCCTCATCCGCACCCTCGCGCGCGTCCACGCGGTCGAAGGGGCGATGCGCGACTTCAGCGGCGTCCTCTCCAGCGAGTTCGAACTCGAGACGCTGGGCGAGGCGGCGCTCGACGGCCTCCTGAGGCACACCGGCGCGCATGCCGGGGCGATCCTGGTCGTTCGCGAGGACACGGTCGAGCCGCTCGCCACCCACGGCCTGCGCACGACGGACGAGCTCGGCACCAACGACCACGTCCGGCGGGCCCTGCGCACGGGGCGTGTCGAGCGCATGCCGGTGGAAGCGCCCGAGGCGGTCATCGATTCCCTCCTCGTCGGCCAGCCCGCCCGAGAGGTCGTTGTCGCCCCCATCATGTTCAAGAGCCTCGCCCTCGGTGCCATCGTGCTGGCCACCGCCTCGGCCTTCGACAGTGATGCAATGCCGCTCATCGAGCACTTCCGCTCGATCTCGGGCTGGCCGTGAACAACGCGCTCGCCCACGACCGGCTGGAGCGGCTCGCTGCGGTGGACCCGCTCACCGACACCTACAACCGGCGCTTCGGCATGGCCCGCCTGCAGGAGGAGTACTCCCGTGCGGTGCGGGCGGAGGCGCCGCTGGGCATCCTCATGCTCGACCTGGACCATTTCAAGGCGGTCAACGACACGTACGGTCACGTGGTCGGCGACCGGGTGCTGCGCGCCGTCGCCCACGCCTGTCGCCGCATCATCCGGGAAGGGGACGTCCTCGTCCGCTACGGCGGCGAGGAGTTCCTCGTCCTGCTCCCGGGCGCCGGCGTGGTGGACGTGACCCAGATCGGCGAGCGGATCCGGCGCGCCGTCGGCGAGACCTCCGTCGCAGAGGGCGACCAGCGTGTCGCGGTCACCGTGAGCCTCGGCGGCACGATCTACCGCGACAGTGTCACCACCTCGGCGGAGCACCTGGTGGCCCAGGCGGACGCCGCCCTGTACGAGGCCAAGGCGGCCGGCAGGGATCGGCTCCAGCTCGGATAGGGGCCGGGTCGGGCGCCGCCGAGGCGAAGGAGGCGGCGAAGGCCGCAGACAAGGGCTTCTTGGGCCAGTGGTCAGCCTCGGCCGGCACGGGCTCGACAGCGGCCGGCACCACTTCGCCATGTACCCGGCCGCCATCCTCGCTACGACGCTTTCGGACCCTTCCTTGGCAGCGTGAACCAGAAGGTACTGCCCTTGCCTTCCTCACTGTCCACACCGATGCGTCCGCTGTGGGCTTCGACGGCCAGCTTGCAGAAAGCCAGGCCAAGCCCCACGGAGTGGTATTCCTGCTCGTGGCGCGCCTGGACCACTCCGAACTTCTCGAAGATCTTCTCCCGATAGCCCGCGGGGATCCCCGGCCCGTCGTCCTCGACCGCGACTCGCACTTCCTGGTCGAGGACCGCAAGGGAGACGTGCAGCGTGTGACCGGCCGACTTGTGCTTGAGACCGTTGCTGATCAGGTTCTCCGCGACGCGACGGATGAGCCCTTCGTCGCAGGAGACCAGCAGCGGGCAGGTTGGCTCGAAGCGTATGTCGCGATCCGCGGCCAGACCCATGAAACCCACGATAGCCGAGCGGATCACCTCCGCGAGATCACACTCCCTGGGCAGGAGTGGCATCCGGCCCGCCTCCAGCCGGCTGACGTCGAGGAGGTCGTTGGCCATGCGATTGAGGCGCTTGCCGCCTGAGAGGGCCTGATCGATGTCCTCCATGCTCTGACCGTTGATGTGGCCAGCGAGGTCGCCCTTCAGAAACTCGAGATTCCCGATAAGCGCAGTCAGCGGCGACCGCATGTCGTGGATGATCATGTGCACCAGGCTGTCCCTCAGCTGCTCGAGCTCGCGCAACCGGTCGTAGCTCTCCTGCAGCTCGCGTCGCTTCTTCCGAAGCTCGAGGTGAGTCGCCACCCGCGCGTGGACCTCCTCGAACTGGAAAGGCTTGGTGATGTAGTCGACGCCGCCGACGGAGAACCCCCTCACCACGGCCGCCACCTCGGTCAGCGCGCTGACGAAGATGACCGGGATGTCCCCGAGCGCCGGGTTCGCCTTCAGGCGTTCGCACACCTCGAACCCGGTCATTCCGGGCATGTCGATGTCGAGGAGGATCAGGTCGGGCGGGCTGGCCGCCGCCGCCTGCAGCGCGAACTCCCCGCCGAGAACCGGCCGGGCTTTGTACCCTCGCTCCTTGAGGATCCCGCACAGGAGACCCAGATTGGCGGCTGTGTCGTCCACGACCAGGATGCTTGGAATCGGCTGTTCCTTCCTGGGCTCGTCGTTCATGGTGTCCCCGTGCTCGTCATTCGGCAACTGGCTCCTGCGGCCCCTTCAGCTCTTCGAAGATCGCGTCGAACTCCGACGCTGTCGCCTTCTCCAGGAGAGTGAGCACGTTCGTGTACGCGAAGCCTGCGGCGAGCCTGCGAAGCTCCTGCGCGATCTCGGGGCTGTGGACCTCCACCTGCTCTGTCAGCTCGAGAATGCGGTCCAGGTCCGCGCCCAGGGTCGCCTGGCGCAGCTTGGCGACGAGATCCCTGGGCAGGGCCGCCACCCCGTCGTGCACAGCAATCGCGGGCGGGGAGGGCGCCGGAAGGATCGCCGGGCTGTCTTCCCCGACATACTGGTAGCGAACGCCGAGCAGCGCCTGGATCTTCTCGAGGAGCGCCTCCTCGCGGAACGGCTTGCTGATGTAGTCGTCCGCGCCAGCCTCGATTGCCTCCTGGCGGTCCTCCTGGAAAGCGCCGGCGGTCACGGCAATGATCTTGACCGCCGCACCGCCACTCTGCCCCCGAATGCGGCCGATCGCCTCGCGACCCGTCATGACCGGCATGCGGATGTCCATGAGGATGAGCGGTGGCCTCCAGGCTTCGAACTCGCGCACGGCCTTTGCGCCGTCATCGACCGATCGCACCTCGAACCCGACCGCCCCGAGCAATGCCCCGAGGAACGCTCGGTTGTCCTCCTGGTCGTCCGCGACGAGCACCCGGATTGCTGGTTGTCCCGGCTCCAGGGCCGTCACGCGGCGCGGCGCCAATCGTGTCCGGACCGAGGCCTCGTCGCCCTCTTTCAGCGGGATCTCCAGGCGGAAGGTGCTGCCCCGACCCACCTGGCTGGTCACGTCGAGCTTCCCGCCCAGCAGCTCGGCGAACTTCCGGCTGATGGCCAGGCCGAGCCCGGTTCCGGACTTCGTCCGGCGTCCGCTCTCGGTCTGCTCGAAGACCTGGAACAGCCGGCCCATCTCCTCCGTCGCGATGCCCGGGCCCGTGTCCTCCACCTCCACGACCAGCCGCATGGCCGCGGCCTCGTCGGGCGCTGGCTTGACCGCCGCCCGCAGCGCCACGCCCCCGTGCTCGGTGAACTTCACGGCGTTGGCGAGGAGGTTCTGCAGCACCTGCCGCAGCCTGGTCTCGTCGGTCACCACGTAGTGGGGTGTCCGGAGACCGTGCTCCACAAGCAAGCCCAGACTCTTCGCCTTGGTGCGCACCCGGAACATCGCCTCGAGGTCATCGAGCAGTTCGTGGAGGTCGAAGGTGGACTCGACGACGGAGAGCCGGCCGGCCTCGATCTTCGAGTACTCCAGGACGTCGGAGATCAGGGTGAGGAGGTGCTCGCCGCTGCGCACGATGGTGCTCACGTACTGCCTCTGCTGCTCCGTGAGAGCCGCATCGCGGCGCAGGAGCTGGGCGAAGCCGAGGATTGCGTTCATCGGCGTGCGGATCTCGTGGGACATGTTGGCGAGGAACGTGCTCTTGGCACGGTCGGCGGCCTCGGCGGCTTCCTTGCTCCTCTCCAGCGCCTCCGTCACCCTCACGTTGATCAGGGAGATCGATGCCAGCTCGCCAAAGGCGCCGGCCAGGCGCGCGTCATTCTCGTCGAACCCCCCCCGGCTTGTTCGCGAGGCCGAGGAGCCCCGCCACCCTGCCCTCGACGATGAGCGGCGCGAACAGGACGTTGTCGACGGGGGAATGCCCCGGCGGCAACAAGGCGGCCCACGGGCTGGAGGGGAACGCGTTGTGAGAAGCGGTCTGGCCCGTACTGTAGACTTCCCCGCGAAAGCCGCGGATGGGCATGGGCAGCTCCGGATCGACGCTACAGGTACGCCCGCCCGAATCCAGTAGCAGAACGTCGTTTCCCGTCCCGTTCCCGGTTGTAAGCGCCATGTAGCCCGCGTCGGCGCCTATCAGCCGCTTGCAGGAGTCGAAGATGGATCGCGCCGCCCGGGCGAAATCCCGCTCGTTCAGGACGGCGCGGGACCCCT
This sequence comes from uncultured Anaerolineaceae bacterium, assembly GCA_964629105.1. Taxonomy (GTDB): domain Bacteria; phylum Chloroflexota; class Limnocylindria; order Limnocylindrales; family CSP1-4; genus CTSoil-043. The sequence goes on along the minus strand of CAZVPS010000103.1, from coordinate 3,245 downwards.
CCAGCAGGGCCGCAACCTCAGTCCGCCGGTGCTCTGAGGTTTCGAGCGCCTCGATGAGCGTCACTTCCGCCCGCTTGCGCGCGGTGATGTCAGTGACGAACGCCACCATCGCTCCGCCGCGAACGGTGGCGGTCTGGACGCTCACCTCGACGTCGATCAGCGCGCCGTCGCTGCGTCGATGCCGGCTCTCGAAGCGGTCGAAGCCCGACTGCATGACCCGCCGGACGTGGCGCACCGTCTCCTCGGCCGACTCACTGGCCTCGACATCCGTGATTCGCATGCCGAGGAGCTGCTCGCGTGTGTATCCGGTCATCTTGCAGTAGGCGTCGTTCACGTCCAGCAGCCGCCCCTGCTGATCGACGATCCAGAACCCGTCGAGCGCCGTCTGGATGATCGCCCGATACTCCCGCTCCGCTTCACGATGCTCGGTGATGTCCTCGAACATCTCGAGCACAGCCGTTCTGCCCTGGCGGGCCATCCCCGTGTGAGTGATGCGGAACGTCCTGCCACCGAGAACGCCGGCCACCTCGCACTCGACGGTGGCCCCCGGGTCAGCCGGGCGCCTCATCGGGCACTGCTCGCACTGCGTCCCGTCGTCTCGTAGCACGGAGTAGCACGGCCTGCCGAGCGCACCCTCTCCGACCCGCTCCTTGAGGCGGTCGTTCATGAACAGGAGGTTGCACTGCTCGTCCACGATCGTCATGCCGAACGGGATGGTCCGCAGCAAGAGGCCGTTGAACTCCTCTTGTTGGGCGAGCGCTGCCTCGGTCCGCTTGCGTTCGATCGCCAGACCGGCGAGGCGCGCGCTATCCGAAAGGAGCTGCAGATCGCTCGAATCAGGAGCCTGGGGGTGCTGGCCGTAGACAGCAAACGTGCCCAGAACGGAACCGGTCGAGCCCTTGATCGGTTCCGACCAGCAGGCGCCCAGATTCGCCCGGCGCGCCAGCCCGACAAACCGGGCCCAGTTGGGATGCGTTGCGATATCGTCGACGATGACGCGCTGCCCCAAGAACGCAGCGGCACCGCAGGAGCCGACATCAGGGCCGATCTCGAGGCCTTCTATGGCCGCCTCGTAGAAGTCGGGCAGGCCGGTGGAGGCTCCATTGTGAAGCCGACCCTTGTCGTCCAGCAGCAGGACGGAGGCCGGGTGGTCGGGAAAGATCGCCATGGCGTGCGCGACGAGCGCATCGAGCAGGTCCTGCAGTGAGCCACCCGCCGAGAGGTGCTCCAGCACGTCGCTGCGTGCCCTACAGATCGACTCCACCTGCCTGCGGGCGGTGATATCGCGCACGACGGAGACCGCCAGCACCTCGCCACCCCACTCGACCCGATGGGCGTAGACCTCCACTGGAATGCTCTGGCCACCCTTCGCGATGTGGATGGTGTCGAATCTCGCCCGCCCATTCCGGCGGAGCCGGTCGACCCTTTCGGCGTGGATCGCGGGTGATTCCGGGCTGGTGATGTCGGGCGGAGACATCGCCAGCAGCTCTTCGCGCGAGTAGCCGAGCCACTCGCAGGCCACGTCGTTCACTTCGAGGAAGTTGCCCGGAGGGCCCGCTTCGGGCAACTCGCAGACGAAGATGGCGTCGTCGACCTGGTTGAAGATCGTGTGGTAGCGCGCATCGGATGCCTCGAGCTGCCGAGTGCGCTCGTGGGCCGACGCCTCGAGGTGCTCGCGGTGCCGACGCAGCTCCGCCTCGGCCTGCTTGCGCTCGGTGATGTCCGTGCAGGTTCCGACCCACTCGCGGATGCTGCCGTCAGCCTCGAGCACGGGCACGCCCCGCGCCGAGAAATGGCGATACTCGCCGCTGCGGGTCCGCACCCGGTACTCGGTGTCGTAGATTGAGCGCGTCTCGACCGCGCGCGACCAGAGAGCAGCGGACCGCTCCCGGTCCTCCGGGTGGATCGCGCTCAACCAACCCCGTCCCCTGATCTCCTCTTCGGTCTGACCCGTAAGCGCCCGCCAGGCAGGAGCATCCCCGACGGCCTCACCCTGCGGGTTGGCTGTCCATACGACCTGAGCCGTAGCCGCGATCAGCGAGCGGTATCTTTCGATCCAGAGTCGCAACTGCTGCTCCGTCCCCCCGCGCCCGGAGAGGTCGGGGACGTCCCGGTGTTTGTTACTCATCGTCCTGGACCTTCCAGCATGCTGCGCTTACCTTCCCCTGCTCGATCCAGGCGTCGATCTCCTGGCGCTTGGAGCGCCCGGACCCGCCGAGCTTGAAGCCCGGCAGATCCCCCCGTTTGGCGAGTCGGTAGACGGTGTTCTCGTCGACGTTCAGGTACAAAGCAACGTCGTGCACGATCATCGAAGGGGGGTCCACGTGACAGACCTCTCCTCTCAAGCAGCGTCGCCCGGGACGATGTAACCCAACGCAGTCCTGCCTGTCAACCGCTTTTTCGGAAAGCACGGAAAGCACGAGGCTCAACGGCGGGGTTGCAACGACCCGCGCTCCTCCGGCACGAGCCTGCCGTCCTCGTCCAGCACGACCAGCGCCTCGTCGAAGTGGCCATCAAACTTGCCGTCGAACATCAGCACACGCCCGCGGCCGGTTACCACCCGGGCTACGCGGATCGCCTCGGTGTTCGCGTGCGTCGCCGAGCTCGTGTATTGCCGCCAGCAGCGGGATCGCGAGCGCCGGTCGGCGGCGGCCGATCGAGCCCTCCTCCGGCCCCGCCGACCTCTGGCTCCGGTGACTTCCGGCCCCCGCAGCCAGAACCGGGAGCCTCATCGGTGGCAGCGTCGGCCCGACGGGTGGACGCATCCTCTCGTTTGCTCGCGAGGCGAACCGTACGCGCGGTCCCCGCCCCCGCCACCGGCCGATCGGCCGTCGACTGGCCGCGCGGGCGGTCCGGAAGGGGCAGCGACCCGATCAGATGCGCGGAGGCATCGACGCGTGATCGGATCGGCCGGCGGCTGTGATGCCAACAGCCGACATACGGTTCGTGGGGCGCTCATTTGATCGGGTGCACGCCTGACGTGGCCGCGCCCCCGGGGGACGGCCCGGATGGAGGCACCGGGGCTGCCCCGGATCGACCCGGATCGACCCGGGGCAGCCTCATGCATCTTCGCGGCCCTTCGCGCCGGGGCTGGCAGACACGCTCGCCGGGCTGCATACTCGGGGCCAGGAGGTGCACGTATGGGCGACAAGACCCCGAAGCGACCACCGAAGCCGAAGAAGCCGAAAGCGCCGAAGACCCCGTAGGTCGAAGCTCAGCGGGACTGCTGCGGGCCGACGAGCGCG
>CAZVPS010000102.1:0-7551 GCA_964629105.1 uncultured Anaerolineaceae bacterium | reverse complement strand
GTCCGTGGAAGCGGCGATCATCGACGCCGAGGATAGCACCGGTTGCGCGCGCAACCGGTGCGGGGCGGGAGGGTCGCGGTGGCGACGAAGGGTCCCGACACGGCAGCCACAGGCTTCGGCAAGCGGAACTTGACAGCCTGCTCGACGACCTGAGTAAGATTGCTCAGGATGTTGAGTAATTCGTCGGCGATTCCCGGGTACAAGCGTCCGCCCCACGGCACCCTCGTCGCAAGGCTGGGCGAGACACGGCGATTCATCCAGGTCGTCACGGGACCACGCCAGGTCGGGAAGACCACGCTCGTGCGCCAGGCCCTGGCTGACCTCGAAATCCCGTCTGTCTACGCGAGCGCAGACGATCCGGGGCTCCGAGACCGCGCCTGGCTGGACGCCCAATGGGGCGCGGCCAGGGCGGTAGAGGCCGCGTCGGCCGGCCATGCGGCGGTCCTCGCGATCGACGAGATCCAGAAGATCGGGGCGTGGGCCGAGATCGTGAAGCGGCTCTGGGACGAGGACACGGCATCGGGCGCGGACGTTCGCGTCGTCCTCCTGGGGTCGGCCCCCCTCATGGTCCAGCGCGGGCTCACCGAGAGCCTGGCCGGCCGCTTCGAGACGATCCGGCTCACGCATTGGTCCTTCGGCGAGATGGAGTCGGCCTTCGGGTGGGACCTGGAGACGTTCCTGGTGCATGGTGGATACCCGGGGGCCGCTCCCCTGATCGACGATCCGCAGCGGTGGCGCGCCTACCTGCTGGACTCACTCGTGGAGACGACGCTCGCCCGGGATGTCCTCCTCCTGCACCGGATCGACAAGCCGGCGCTCCTTCGCCAGCTGTTCCGGCTGGGCTGCGACTACTCGGGACAGGTCGTCTCGTACCAGAAGCTGGTCGGACAGCTGCAGGACGCCGGCAACACGACGACCCTGGCCCACTACCTGCGCATCCTGGGGGACTCGGGGCTCCTCACCGGTCTCGAGAAGTACTCCGGCGGCCGCATCCGGCAGCGGGGATCCAGCCCCAAGCTCCTGGCGCTCGACACGGGGCTGATGACCGCGATGGCCGGGCTAACGCGCCTCGAGCTGCGCGAACGGCCGGAGGAGTGGGGACGCGTGGTCGAGACGGCCGTCGGCGCACACCTCGTCAACTCCGCGGCCGCCGACACGACGATCTCGTGGTGGCGAGACCGCGACCGCGAGGTCGACTTCGTCATCGAGTCGCCCCGCGGGCTCCTGGCGATGGAAGTGGGATCGGGCCGCCGAAAGCCATCCCTGCCCGGGCTGGCCGCCTTCAGCCGAGCGTACCCAAAGGCCCGTGTCCTCCTCGCTGGAGCACAGGGGATGCCGCTGGCCGATCTGCTCCGGGTGCCGGCCCACGAACTCGTGGCAGCGACGGCGCGCTGAAACCCGACCGGGCGCGCCTGGGCGGCGACCGGGAAACATCGTTGGCCCGCGGTCGCATCGATCGCTCCCGGTCCTTCGGGAGCCGGAAGGCCTATCGCCCAGCCTCCAGGAACCCGGCGAACCGGTCAACCCACGCGTCGAACGCTCCAGCGAACGCCGGGCCGGTCACCCGCAGGTCCGGACCAGGCAGCCCAGCCTGTTCGATCGACGGACGGAGCCTCGTCACGACCTGGCGCATTTCGATGGCCCGCACGCGCGGCAACGGCGTGTCGGTGCCCAGGAATGCGGAGACGGCCAGTCCGACCGTGTAGCGCGCCACCCAGTCGGGATAGTCGACGGATGCGGGCAGGCCGAGCCAGCGGAGCAGGCCGAGCCGATCGCGGAGGCGGAAGCGTCCGACGGCGCCGAGCCCGAGGCGTTCCACGACGCCGGACAGGACGAGGTCATCCAGCGCAACGGCAGCGTTCCGCTTCGTGAATCTCGTGAAGTGCGCCAGTTCCAGGACGGTGAGCCACGAACCGGGTCGGGCGAGCAGGTTGGCCACGATGTCGGCCCTGGCGTTGACGCCGAAGCTGGCGCGGAGCAGCCAGAGCAGCCTCGCCGCGTCCCGCGTGGGCCGCACGAGGACGAGATTGCCCCGGCTCTCACCGCGCGGGGTGGAGCGCTCCGCCCTTCCTGCGACGAACCACGGCGGCGCGCCGGCGCGCCGGGCAGCGGCCCCGAACTCCGCGAGGTCGTCGGCGGCGATGCCCATCTCGGCGACGACGCGCTTGAGGCGCGCGGAGTTGACGGAGCGACCATGGCGCCCACACCAGGCGATCGCCCCTTCCCACACGCGCGCATCCGCGCCACCGACAGACGCCGTGAGCCCGACGAGCGCCTCGAGGTCGACGACCGTTCGCTCGCGCGCGGCCTGCAGGGCGACTCCCAGGGCCGACCACTGCATCGCCGCCCGATCGACGAGCGCGACGTGGAGCCTATCGGTCGACATCGAACCGCACCCCGAGCTCACCGAGGACCGGCGCGAGCTGGACGTCGCGGAACCCGGGCGACGGGTCGTGATCCCGCGCCCAGCGTGCCGCGGCCCGCAGGTCCGCGGGATCCGGCGCGAGTGCGCGCAGGTCCTGGAGATGGCGGCCCGGGGGGAAGTCGCGCCGATCCAGGCGGGTCTCGAACCCATCGGGCAGGCCAAGATCCATGAGCGTCTGCGGCCCCGTATTGAGCCAGTTGGGCGCCACGCCATAGGCCTCCGCAACTGCGCGCACGGCCCGGTCAAGGTCTTCCGGCAGGTGCGGCATTGGCACGACGTGACCGCCCCTTCGCCCCGCGACCACGTCGGCATCGCGGGTCGGGCGCGAAATCACCCCTCGGAGAAGGAGGCTCGCGCCGCCGACCAGCACCAGCTCGTACCGCTGCCCGCGGGAGCCGAGGAGCTCCCCGAGAGCGGCCAGGAGCTCGGCGATGTCGTCCCGGTCGAGGTCCTTCACCCGCAGATGATGCCCGCGGTGTGCGCGCATGTCAAGTTCTTGATTCAAGTAGTTCACCTTCTCGTTTCGGGCGGTCGGAAGCACCCGGCGAGGAGTCGTCTACGCGTTCCCGCCGCGCGGTCACGGAAGACGCCTGCGCGCGACCGCTCGGTCGCCTGCCCGATCGCGGGGCCGGCGCGGAGACAGGCTTCTCGGCAGAAGACGCCCCCACGACCGTTCGGCCGGCGTCCGTGGCGGGCCCGGTCCGGTTCCGGGCACGGGCCAAGCCGATGCCGTCGGCGAAAGTCGGCGCCACGCACCCGCTGCCGACTCCGCGCCCGTCCACGACGGCCGAACGGTTCCCGCGGCGACTTGTGCCGAATTCGGGGGTGGGGACGGTGCGGCGCGGGGACGGGTCGGGCGCGGAATGGGGTGCGGGGACGAGCGCGGCCCGGCGACCCGGTGCCGGCCACCGGACCATCCGACACGGCTCCCTGTGCCAAGCGGCGGGTGGACGGGCCGCGCTTGATCGACGGGCTCGGGATGAACGGCTACCTGGGCAGCGGCAACGTCCGCACGACCTACTTCGGCGAGTACTACGTCCGCACCCAGGTCAAGCTCACGCCCAACGCGGTGGTCATCCTCAACCACCTCTGCTACTCGGCGAGGAGCTCCAGCCGGGGCGGGCCAACCCCACGCTGACGGTTGCCCGCACCCGCGTCGACAACTTCGCCGCCGGCTTCCTGCGGACCGGCGCGAAGGCGGTCTTCGCGGAGACGCTGGGCAACGCCTCGTACATCATCCGCGGCCTCTTCACGACGAACCGGACGATGGACCAGGTCTTCTGGAGCGCCCCCAACCGGACGTGGACCTACCGGACCTCGTTCGCCTCGACGCGGACGCCCGGGATGACCGCGGTCCATACCCGCGCCGGCCGGGCTCGTTCTACCGGAGCGCGGTCGGGACGCTGTCGATGACGGCGAGCACCTGGAGGCCGTGATCCTCAGCTTTGCGCGACAGCCCTGAGCGGGCGCCTCACGGGTGGTAGTTCCAGTAGACCCCGTAGAGGTTGACGGCGACCCCGAACAGGATCAGGAGCTTCCAGCCCCGCCCGATCCCGCGGCGCGCGGCCGCCATCGCGCAGAGCGCCATCACAAACGGGAAGCAGTCGAGCGCGTACCGGTAGCCGAACTGCCACCAGCCGCCGCCGTAGTAGAGGAGGCTGGGCGCCAGGACGAGCAGCGCCGTGATCCCCAGCGCGATCGTCTCGCGTCGTCGCCAGTCGGCGCGCACGGCGAGCAGCAGTCCGGGGCTCGTGACCAGGACCGACATGCCCAGGCCGTCCGGCTTGAACCACGGGAAGGTGGAGATCGACTGGCCGAGGTGGACCAGGAAGTACTCAAGGTTCATCGACAGGTGCGCCAGCGAGAAGACGCCCACCTGGCGGCGCGCCTCGAGGAAGTCGGGGAGCGCCGCCAGCCCGTAGCCGGACTCGAATGGATTGCCGAAGCGCACGGCGTTGTACCAGAGCGCGAAGGCGACCGCCGGCGCCAGGCCGAGGGCCACGAAAGCGGCCCGCGGAATGGCCACGCGGATAGCGGGCCCCAGGTTCGCCGGCAGGCGGGCCCGGACCTCGTTGGGAAGCGAGCGCCAGCCCCAGTAGGGCACCGCGGCCAGCAGCGTGGCCCGCGTGCTGAACCCGGCGCCCGCCAGGAGGCCCATCACCAGCGCCCGGCGCCGCCCGAAGGCCTCGAGCAGCCCGACGAAGGTGAGGATCGAAGCGATCAGCTGGCCGGTGTGCCAGACGCCGCCGCGCAACGTGATCCACCACGTGGCCGTGCTGAAGCCGAACAGGGCCAGCAGCCAGGCGCGATCCACGAGCGAGGCGACGCCCAGCCGCCCGGCCAGCCGCCAGAGCAGGGCCAGGCCCGCCGTCGCCAGGAGGCTGTTGACCAGCGGCTCCCAGCTCGCCGCGGTCTCCGGGCCGACGAGCGCGACGAGGGGCGCAAGGACGAACGCGGGGAAGGGAGCGAACGGCACGTAGACCCGAGCACCGTCGACGACCACATCGTATGGGCCGAACGCGGCGTCCAGCCAGGTGCGACCGTGCAGGAACGCGTCGGCGAGGTAGAGGAAGTCCGGCCGGCCCGCGGAGAAGGCGCGCGCGGACGCGCAGAACACGGCAAGCGCCGCCACGAGGACGAGAGCCGTGAACATGATCCGCCGACCTCGTGCCGCCTCAACCACGCCGCGCCACCCGGCGGTGCAGGAGCGGCGTCCGGAAGAGGTCCCAGGCGACCCGCAGGCCCAGGACGAGCCCTGGGTGCATCCGCGATCCGTGCTTGTCCGACCAGACGATCGGGACCACGGCCATCCGGTAGCCGCGCCGCCGGGCGAGGTAGATCAGCTCCACGTCGAAGACGATGCTCGTGACCTGCTGCTGGGCGAAGAGGTCGTGGGCCGCCTCGCGGGTGAAGCCCTTGAAGCCGCACTGGGTGTCCTGGACGTCGCCGACCGCCCAGACCGAGGCGAGGGCGTGGAACGCCCGCCCGATCGCTCGCCGGAAGCCCGGCTGGGAGCGGCGCATGTCGCTGCCGTCCGGCTGGATGCGACTGCCTAGGGCGACGTCGTGGTCGCGGAGCGCCTCCACGAGGAGCGGAAGCTGGTCGGGCGGGGTCGCCATGTCGGCGTCGGCGAAGATGGCGAGGTCGGTCTCGGCGGCGAGCATCCCGGCCTTCACCGCAGCGCCCTTCCCGCCGTGGGGCACCGCCAGCAGCGCCAGGAGCAGCGTACCGGAGACCGTGGTGGCCGCCGTCTCCGGGCGAGCCCGGACCAGGTCGGCGGTCCCGTCAGCGCTGCCGTCGTCGACCACGAGGACGCGAACGTCATCCGGCAGGCGGGCGGCGCCCGGCGCGCCATCCCGTCCCTGCTCGACGTGCCGGCGCAGGTACCCGAACAGCTCGTCGAGAGCCGGCCCCAGGCGAGCCGCCTCGTTGAAGGCGGGCAGGACGATCGTGAGACTGGACTGCGGCTGCATTCTGGGGAGTCTACGGAGTGAGAGCCGCCCTCGGGGGCGGCGTCGGCTGACGGGCAGATGCCGGCCCCGCCGGGAGCCCTCGACCGACGGCGTGCCAGGCCGCGCCGGGAAGGAAGGCCGCTGCGGCCAGCACCGCGCCCACCCAGGCTGGGAAGGCGACCACCAGGCCGACCGGCGCCGCCAGCGCCAGGGCAAGCAGCACGCGCGGGGCCCCCATCCAGAGGGCCGGGGCTGCAACCACGAAGATCCCAGCCGCGTAGACCAGCGTGTAGGGGGAGATCAGGAGCCCGAGCGCCAGGGCGGCCGTCAGTGCCGGCCACCGCCCCCGCCGGACCGCCACGAGCGCGAGCCCGAGCGACGCGACCACGCTCATCACCGCGAGCGGCATCGGCAGGGCCGTCAGGGACTTGTTGATCACCTGGCTGCCCGCGAGGTACGGCGGCGCCCGGAGCGCCTCGATCCAGGCGCGGTACGAGTCCGGCCCCACGACCAGCACCGCGAGGCCCGTGGCGGCCGCGGCGGTTGCGATGGCACCAGCCAGACTGCGGCGTCGATACAGGATCATCCACGCCAGGACGAAGATGAGCTGCGGCTTGGGGGCCGTGGCCAGCATCAGGCCGAGCGGCACGCCGGCGAGATAGCCGTCATCGCACCAGGCGACAAGTGCCAGGGCCGCGACGAGCAGCACGGTCACGTTGCCGAGCTCCAGGTCGTACACGATCGGCAGGAAAGCGACGGCGGCGATGGCGGCCGCGATGCGCTCTGCGGCGGGACGCCCGCGAAGCGCCACGAGGGCACCCACGACGATCAGGAGTGTCTTGAAGGCCAGCCACATCCCGATGGCAATCGCGTCCGGCATCCGGGCGAACGGAGCGGTCATCAACGCGGCCAGGGGCGAGTAGAGGTAGCCCTCCACCGTCCCGAAGTTGCCGGACAGGAGCGCCTCTGCGGCGGCGAGGTTGCGTTGGGCATCGACCGCCCATGCCGCCGGCGCCACGATGATCCAGGCCGAGACCCCGGTCACGACGTTCAACAGCGCGACGCCGCTCACGGCCAGGAGCCGGCGCTGGTTCGCCGGCAGCGGTGCCCGCGCGCTCGCACGCTCCGACCACCTCATGACGGATCCCGGCGTGGTGGCCGAAGCGCACCCAGGAGCGTCATGAGCATGTACACGAGGAGACGCGGCGTCGCGAGCACGCTCAAGGCCACGGCTGCGGCCCAGCCCCAGCGCGTGGGCGCGAGGCGAAGGGCAAGGACGATGCCGGCGCCGACGAGCACGGCCCACAGCAGCGGCGAGACGGCGTACGGCGAGATGTTCCGGACCTCCCCGACCTGCTCCAGGGTCAGGGTGCCGAGGAAGTCGAGCGTTGCCTGCGGCGCGAGGACGAGCTGCAGCAACGCCAGTCCGGCCGCCCACGCGGCGAACACGGCGAGGGCGCGCCAGTCGCGCCGGCCGATCCACCACAGGGCGACGAGCACCGGGAACAGCTTGAGGTTCGCCGCCAATGCGATCGACCACGGCGCGCCGATGGCGGTCAGGAAGGTGAGGGGCACCTGGGCCTGGCCGATGGCCACGCACCAGGCGATGGGGAGCCCCAGGATCCCCACCGCGAGCCAGGTCTCGCGCCGCCGGATCCCCACCCACCAGAGCGT
>CAZVPS010000101.1:0-7578 GCA_964629105.1 uncultured Anaerolineaceae bacterium | reverse complement strand
CCCGCCCGGCAGGCGGCGCGGCCCGGCAAGGCCCGCGAACCGGCCTTCGCGCCCGACCTCCGGGCCGCCGCGCACCCGCACGCGGTCGGGGTCGGGCAGCGGCAGGTCCCGGGGCGACAGGGCAGTCACGAGCATGGGCGGACCCCCCACGAGGCCAACCTCCGATCCGGCGAGGGCGGCGAGGACCTCCCGCACGGGTCCCGCGATCGAACGGCGCAGGTACCCGTCGAGGACCAGCACGGGAAACGGCGCGAGCCGGTGAAGCCCGGCCCGCTGGCGTGCCTCGGAGGCGACGACGTCGCGCCGGTCGCGATCCGCAAGGGCCGGGACGATTGCCCCGGCGATTCCCATCGCCCGGGCCCGGGTGAGGGTCTCCGCGTCGGCTCGGCCGGGGAAGACGACGATCGCCCCCGCGTGCGCGACCTCCAGGGGGATCCGCCCGTCGCCGTCGCCGGGCAGGAGCGTGAGCCGACCGTGCCCTGGATCGCCAAGGAGCTCGGTGCCGGGGATCCCGGTGCCGTCGAGCTGGAGCACCAGCTCCACTCCCGGGTGGATCGCGACCACGCGCCCCGCCGCGGGCGCGGCGACGAGGTCGGGATGCGGCCCGGTGGCGATCCGCCGCCGGCCCCCGTGCTCGAAGAGGAGCTCGCCGGCGGGCGCCGTCCCACGCCGCCCGGGCTCCGCGGGGATCCACGCCCCGGGGTGCGACATCGCCGAGCGGCCGTCGGGGGCGGTCTCCACGAGCCGTGGGTCGCGCACCCGCTCGGCGAGCAGGTCGCCGGCGACGACGCTCGCCCCCGCGGTCGCCATGATCCGGTCGCCGGGCCGAAGTGGGACGCGGACGCGCGGGGCCCCGACGAGCAGGGGGCGGGAGGAGACGAGAGGCGGGCCGCTCATCGGTCGCGCTCGGGCCAGAGCGCGGCCTCCCAGCTCCCCAGCATGTCGCGCCGCTCGTCGGCCGACTCGGGCAGCCGGAGCGGCACGTCGCGGAGATCGACGACCAGGCCCGCGAGCCCGCCGGACGCGCGCACGGCGAACCGCTTGCCGCGCACGCCAAGGTCGACGGGGGCTCGGAAACCGAGCTCGGCAACCCCGGCCTGACCGGGCGGCAGGTCCACGAGTGCGAGGCGTCCGCCCGCCAGCTGGAGATCCACGGGCGCGTCGCCGACGGTGAGGCGAAGGTGCCCGCCCTGGCGCCCGGCGCGGGCGCCGCGCGCGATCGCCAACGTGCCGAGGGGAACGAGAGCGTCCGCGATCAGGTCGCCCACGAGGCGTGCCCGCTCGGCGCCATCGTCGATCGTCCCGAGCGGGGCGAGGAGCCGGGCCGAATCCAGCGCCACCTGGACGACGCCGGGTCGGCGGATCCCGTCCGCGAGCACGAGCAGGGCGGCGGGCGGCGGGATCGACGACCACGCGCCGCCGGCGAGGACGACGAGATCTGGTGGTGGGCCGTCGAGCTCCGCGGTGCTCTCGACGAGCCGCTCCAAGGCGGCTCGGAGTGCCGCGGCGCGGAGGAGGGCGCCGTCCCCCCCCAGGTCGGCCCACGGAGCGAGGCGGAGCTCGGCGAGCCGGTCGCGCAGGCGGGCCCGGTCGAGGCCGAGGGTTGCCCACGCCTCGACACGATCGAGGGCGGCGTCGTCGTCCACGAGGCCGAGGATGGCCGACGGCGCCTCGAGGGCCGCGATCCGGGCAGGCGCTCCCGGCCCGGGGCCGGGCTCCGCCCGGGCGCGGAGCGCGCCGCTCATGCCAACCTCGAGCAGCTCGATCCTGAGGTCCAGCACCTCGGCCAGCGTGGCGGTCGCCGCGACCAGCGCCTGGCGTGCGTCGGCGGGACCCGCCCGTCGCGCGGCGAGGAGGGCTCGGAGGTCCACCGCCGCGTCGCCGTGGGGCCGCGGAACCGCCAGGATCTCCGTCCCGAGCGGGAACTCCGAGGCGCGGGCGGCGGCCGCGCCCACGAGGACCACGGGCATCCCGGGCCGGCGCGCCGCCACCCCGGCCGCGAGAGCCACCAGCTCACCGACGAGGTCGCGTTCGTCGGCGGCGGGCGGGTCACCCGTCCCCACGATGAGGGCCGCCACGTCCGGGCGGGTCGCCAGGCGCATCGTCTCGAGGGGGTCGAGGCGCTCGGCGCTGGCCCCCGTCGTCCGCCAGCCGGCGGCAGTCGCGTCCACCTCGAGACGCTGGCGGCTGGCCTCGGTGGCGGCGAGGACGACCGCATGGGTCATGGCGCCACCGACCGCCTCGATCACAGGCGGGATCGTGCCCGGCCGGTCGAGCCCGAGATCGGCCGCCAGCGCCGGGTCGGCCGCCCGGACGCGATCGAGGAGGAGCTCGATGAGCGCGTCCGGTACCGGGACTGCCGGGGCGGGAACGGCGGTGGCCGCCAGGAGCCGCCAGCGACGATCGACGCGGCCGACCACCGTCGCGGCGCAGGTCGCGGTGCCCCGGTCGAGGGTGACGAAGGCGTCGCGCCGGGCGCGCGCCGCTCGTGCCGGTGCGGCCCCCGCTTCCCGAGCCGGGGTCGCGGCGTCCGTCACGCGTCCCAGCTCAGGTCCTCGTCGAGCTCCTCGAGACGATCGATGAGCTGCTCGATCCCGAGCTCGTCGGCGAGGATGGCGCGGGCGGGCGCGTTCTCGCCGCCGAAGAGCCGGCGGAGGACGGGGTCGAAGAAGAGCATCGCGCTGCCGGGAGCCATCCCGTCGGGCATGCTGGCCTGCAGGAAGAGGACCGCGGGGGCGGCCATCCCGTGGAGCAGGATCTCGCGGGCGACCTCCTCCACGAGCTCGGCACGCTGCTCGGGCGTCGGGAGCGCGCCGGCGATCCCGGTCACGCGTGGCCGCCGCTGGCCAGCACCCCGGCCGCCTCGGGCGCCATGAGCGCCAGGCGGAAGGCCTCGTAGGGAGCCGCTCCCCGGAGCGCGAACGTGACGGTCCGGAGGCGCGGCAGGCGCGGTGCCTCGGCGCGAACCGTGGCCACCGTGATCCGGGCCGCCTCGGCGAGCGGGAAGCCCCCGACCCCGGTGCCCAGCGCGGGGATCGCCAGCGTCTCGACGCTCAGCTCGCGAGCGCGGGCCAGCGCGCTCCGGACGGCGCGCTCGATGGTGGCCGCACTCGTCCGCCGCTGGCCGTCCAGCGACACGGCGTGGATGACCCAGCGGGCCCCGAGGGAGCCGGCGTCCGTCACGATCGCGTCGCCGAGGGAGACCGGCGCCTGGCGCACCGCGGCGAACTCGATCGCGTCGCCGCCGCGGCGCTTGATCGCGCCGGCGACGCCGGTGGACATCCAGAGCGTGACGTTCGCGGGGTTCACGATCGCGTCGACCTCGAGGTCGCAGATGTCGCCGTTCCAGAGCGCAAGCTGCGCCATCTCCCCCGTTCCTCGGTGAGCGTACGGATGCCGACCGTCACGGCCCGCGCAGTGTACACCCGGGTCAGACGCCGGGACATCGCGGCGACCACCTCCCAGCTGATCGTGGTGCGCTCCTGCGCCAGCTCCCCGGCCGTGATCTCGTCGCCGCCCTGGGCACCAAGGAGGACGAACTCGTCGGCGGGCGTCACGGGCGGCCCCGGGACGTCGGTCACGTCCGCCATCACGGCGTCCATCGTCACGTTGCCCACGAGCGGCACGCGGTGGCCGCGCACGAGAGCCGTCGCCCGGTTCGAGAGCGTCCGCACCCACCCGTCCGCATACCCGAGCGGCAGCGTGGCGATGCGGCTCGGGCGGGCAGTCACGAACGACGGACCGTAGCTGATCCCCGTCCCCGCCGGAAGGTCGGCAACGCGGATCGGTCGGGCGCGCAGGGAGAGGACGGGGCGGAGGCCGGCGTGGATCCCCGTCGCGGCCGGCCCGATGGCAAGGCCGTCGGGGACGATGCCGTACGCGGCGAGCCCCACCCGCAGCCCGTCGAAGACCGGGCGCTCCCCGCCCACGAGGCGCTCAACGGCGAGGAGCCCCCCGGAGGCGAGCAGGTGCCGGTGCGGGACCTCGATCCCCGCACCTCGCAGGGCGTCGACGGCAGCCACGAAGCGCTCCACCTGCCCGTCGGTCAGGGCGCGGTTGGCGGGCGCCTGGAGGTGTGACCAGGCGCCGCGGAGCACGACACCGGGCGACGCGGCGGCGAGCCGGCCGGCGACGACGGCCTCGGCGGTCGTCAGCCCGTCGCGCCCAAGGCCGGTCTCGATGGCCAGCTGGACGCCCAGGTCGGGAAGCGCGCGACGGGCCCTCCGGCGCGCCGCCCCGTAGGCGGCGACCGACGCCCGCAGGAGATCGGCGTCGCCGGCGGCGATGGTCACGCCGGCCCGCGCCGCCACGACCGCCCCGTCGGGGGGGACCTGGAAGAGCACCAGGACCGGGGCGGAGATCCCCGCCCTCCGCAGCTCGATGGCCTCGTCCAGGGTGGCCACGCAGAGGCCCCGGGCACCGGCTGCGAGCGCCGCGTGGGCGACCGGGACGGCACCATGGCCGTAGGCGTCGGCCTTGACGACGACCTCCACCGTGACGGCGCCGGGGAGGGCGGCACGGATCGCCGCGAGGTTGCCGGCGAGCCGGTCGAGGTCGACCTCCAGCCACGCCGTCCGGGGCAGGGGCGGCAGCCCGGCCGCGCGCAGGCGCGCGTCGATGCCGTCCGGGCGCGTCTCGTCGGGATCCGTCACGGGACGTCGGGATCGGGCGAGGCGCCCTCGCCGCCCCGGAAGCCGACGCGGCTCCCGCCGGACCGCCCCTCCGCGTCACCGGCCAGCCGGCGCCGCGCGAGGGCGATCTCGAGGGGAAGATCGCCCGCCAGGATCCCCGAGTCGCCCACCCGCGCCCGCGCCGCCTCGCCGGCCATGCCGTGGAGGTGGACGCCCAGGCGCGCCGCCGCGTAGGGCGCGAGACCCTGGGCCAGCAGCGCCCCGATCGTCCCCGCCAGGACGTCGCCGGTCCCGCCGGTCGCCAGGCCCGGGTTCTCGAAGGGCGCGACCGCGGCCGACCCGTCCGGGGCGGCGATGACCGTGTGGGCGCCCTTGAGCACGACCACGTGGCCCCAGGTGGCGGCGGCGTCGAGCGCTGCCTCGCGCCGGGCCGTGTCGTCCTCGTTGAGGTCGCCGTCGGCGCCGGGGGATATGCCGGACGCAGCCCGCAGCCGGGCGAACTCGCCGGCGTGGGGCGTGAGGACGGACGGGCGGCGCACGCCCTCCCACCAGCCGTCCTCGGCGGCGAGCGTCCGCAGCGCCTCGGCGTCGACCACGGCGGGGCAGGCATCCTCGCCCCCGGCGGGCCCGAGCACGCCCCGGACGAGCTCGCCGGTGGCCAGCGAGGGGCGCAGACCGGGCCCGATGACGAGGGCGTCGTGGTCGTGGTCGAGGATCCGGGCCAGGGCCGACTCCGGGTCCACCTCCTCGACGTCGTCCTCGGTGAGCGGCATCGTCGTGGCCTCCACGACCTTGGCGGCGAAGAGCGGCTGGAGCGATTCCGGCACGGCGAGCGTGACGAGGCCCGCGCCGGCCCGCCCGGCAGCGCAACAGACGAGGAGCGCGGCTCCGGCGTAGTCGAGCGAGCCGGCGAGGACCAGGAGCTTGCCGAAGGTCCCCTTGTGCCCGCGCGAGGGTCGGGCGGGCAGGAGGCGCGCTGCAACACGATCGTCAAGCCGTTCGAGTTCACCCATGGCGACGCGCCGCTGTCCCGTGCCCGCCCCCCGGGGCCTCGAGCGCGGCGGCCTCCGCTGCGAGGACCCGCAGGCGCTGCACCCGCCGATGGAGGGCGGCCTCGCGCTCGTCCAGGCGGGCGTCGATGTCCGGCGGGAAGACGTAGCGCCCGCCCATGCTGCGGACGCCGAAGGCGATCGCCAGCGCGTATTCCCGCTCGTGGGTGATGCTCACCGCCACGCGCTCCACGCCGAGCTGGTCGGCTCGCGCCGCCGCGCGCCCGTGGAGACGGACGGCCGGCTGGCCCGTCGGGAGCCGCTCGATCTCGATGTCGCGCCAGCCGATGCCGCGCACGCCCAGGCCGAGGACCTTGCTGACCGCCTCCTTGGCCGCCCAGCGCCCCGCGAACGTCTCGGGGCGACCCCGCACGTAGCGCGCCTCGGCGGGCGTCAGGACCCGGCGCACGAAGCGGTCGCCAAAGCGCTCGAGCGCCTCCCGGATCCGCTCGATCCGGACGATGTCGAGGCCGAGCTCGGCCGTTCCCTGCGGAACCGGCGACGTTCCGTCCACCGCCGTCCTACTCCACCGTGACCGACTTGGCGAGATTTCGTGGCTGGTCGACGTCCGTGCCGCGGGCAACCGCCATGTGGTAGGCAAACAGCTGAAGCGGGATGATGGCCAGGATCGGGCTCAGGGCGTCCAGCGTGTCCGGGACCCACAGGACGTCGTCGGCGAACCGCTCGATCTGGGCGTCTCCCTCCGTGGCGACCGCGATCACGCGCGCGTCGCGGGCGCGGCCCTCCATCACGTTGCTGATCAGCTTGTCGTAGACCGCCGACCGGGTTGCGACGGCCACGAGCGGGCACTCCGCGTCGAGGAGGCTGATCGGCCCGTGCTTGAGCTCGCCCGCCGCGTAGCCCTCGGCGTGGACGTAGCTGACCTCCTTGAGCTTGAGGGCCCCCTCGAGCGCCGCCGGGTAGGACATGCCGCGCCCGACGAACATGAAGCCGCGGCTGTTGACGTAGCGGCGGGCGAGGTCGCGGACCCCGACGCTCGCATCGAGCGCGCGCTGGGCGGCTTCGGGGAGATCGCGGAGCGCCTCGACGAGCGCCCGCTCCTCCGCCGGGGGCAGCGTCCCGCGAATGCGGGCGATCGCCGCGGCGACCATGACGAGCGTCGCCACCTGCGTCGTGAAGGTCTTGGAGGCCGCCACCGCGATCTCCGGGCCGGCCTGGAGGAAGAGGACCGCGTCCGCCTCGCGGGTGATCGCCGAGCCGACGGTGTTGGTCACGGCCACGATCGGGCAGCCCTGCTCGCGCGCGTGACGGGTCGGGGCGATCGTGTCGGCCGTCTCGCCCGACTGGGTGACCGCGAGCACCAGGGTCGTGGGGTCGAGCGGCGGTGGGCTGTACCGGAATTCCGATCCGACGGTCACGCGGGCGGCGAGCCCGGTCCAGCGCTCGATGAGCGCGGCGCCCACGAGCGCGGCATACGAGGCAGTCCCGCACGCGATCAGCTCGACGCGGGTGATCGTCCGCAGGACGTCGGCCAGGGGGGCGAGCTCCTCGACCCGGAGTGTCCCGTCGGGCGCCAGCCGGCCCGCGATGCACTGGCGGAGCGCCTGCGGCTGCTCGTGGATCTCCTTGAGCATGAAGTGCTCGAAACCGCCCTTCTCGGCCGCCTCGGCCGTCCAGGTGATCTCGGTCGCGACCCGCTCCTGGGGCACGCCGGCCACGTCGGTGACCTCGATCCCCCATGGCCGGAGGTCGGCGACGTCGCCCTCCTCCAGGAAGACGACGCGAGTGGTGTGGGCGAGGATCGCGGCGACATCCGAGGCGAGGAAGGTCTCGCCGTCGCCGATCCCCACCACGAGGGGCACGTTCATCCGGGCACCGACGAGCCGGTCCGGCTCGTCCCGGTGCATGACGGCGACCGCGTAGGTGCCCTCGGCCCG
>CAZVPS010000100.1:0-7762 GCA_964629105.1 uncultured Anaerolineaceae bacterium | reverse complement strand
CTGGACTGCACACGATCTACCGCTCGTCACATTTGGTCAAGAGGGAGCGGCTCGATCCCAAGCTCGTCGCGCAACACCGTCGTGTAGTGCTGGTATTGCTCCGCCGCGGCCGCATGCGCTCCCAGGAGGCGGTACATCTTCACGAGGCTGGCTTCCACCTGGTCGAGCGACGGATCGGTCTCGAGGAGCGCCCTCGACAGCTCCATCGCCTCCGAGAACCGGCCGGTCGCCGTGCTGAAGGCGATGGCCCGCTCCATCACCTCGAGGTACTGGGCGTGGAGCGAGTCGCGATGCATCGAGGCCCAGTCGTCGTAGGAGAAGTCGAGCGCGAACTTCCCCCGGTACTCGCCGGCGAGCGCGAGCACCGCCGGCACCGATGGTTCCGGCCCCAGACCCCGCATCTGCTCCTTGCAGCGCACGCTCCGGCTCGCGATGAGCTCGGAGTCCAGCCAGATGAGCTCCGTGTCCTGGTTGAGGTATCCGGGCGAGAGATCGTCGGAGTAGGAAGGTTCGATGATCCGACGCAGGAAGTAGACGGTCTGGTGAAGCGAGTTCACGGCCTGATCCGGGTCGTTGTCCGGCCACAGGGCGTCGAGAACCTGGTCGCGTGTCGCCGACAACCCGGCCCTGCTCAGGAGGAAGCAGAGAAGGGCCAGGGGCTTGCGCCTCATCTCCGTGCCGGGGATGAGGCGCAAGCCAACGCGAACGATCACCCGGCCCTGGTCCTCGACCCAGACCCGGTCCGCCGTTCTCCGGGCGAGGTCACGGCCCAGCAACGGAGCCCGGTAGGGACCCTTCAGGTCCCGACTCAGCGCGCGCAGGCGTCGCACGTCGGACTTCTCGCCGACCGCGTCGAGGATCGCGCCGGCAGCCCAGCGGTCCCGGGTCGGGCCTGTCTCGACGACCGACCGGAGGCCACGCCGCCAGCGACTCGGCTGACGTGAGGCGGCCTGACTGACCACGTCGAGCGCGGTCTCGTCGAGCGCGCCGAGCCGTGCAAGCACCGCCTCGGCATGGGCGGTGACGATCCCGGGCTCCACGGACCAGAGGGCCGCCACGGCAGAGGACGCGGGCCCGGAGCCGGCGTCGAGACTCTCCAGCAGCTGGATCGCGCGGAGGGCTCCGGCCGCCCCCTGCAGCTCCGCCTGTGCCTTCGCCTGCGCCACGAGACTTCTCGCCGCCGCGCTCCCGGCGAGGAAGGCCGCGAGGGCCCGGGCGAGCTTGACCCTCACATAGAACCCCGGGTATCCGGTGTGGCGGCCCTCCGCGATGGACTCGAGCGCCGTCCGCGCCTCGTCCGGCAGGCCCAGCCGGTTCAGCGTCTCGGCCCGGAAGAGCGCGAGATAGGTCCGTTCGGCGTCGGTCCGGGCGCCGACCGCCTCGGCCTCGGCGAGCAGGACGCCACCGCGATCGGGGTCGATGTAGGTGCCCACCACGTCGGCAGTCTCGAGGAGGGTCTCGAAGCGCCCCTGGGGAAAGGGCGATGCCAGGGCCTCGTCGATGGCGGCCAGGGCGGCGTCCGTGTCACCGACGTGCGCGTGCGCCCAGGCGGCCACGGTCCGCGAGGTGTCCATCTCGGGGCCGGCTGACGTGGCGGCCAAGGCCTCAAGCGCGATTCGGGCACTCGACAGAGCCAGATGGGCGTCTCCGCGCCCACGCGCCACCCATGCGAGATTGAGCTGCGAGATGCCGTAGTAGTGAAGGTGGCCCAGCCGATGTGCGGCGGATGCGAGGCTAGCCAGCACCGGACCCGCGGCCGCCAGGGACCCGGCCACCATGGCATCGGCGCACGCGAGAAACGCTTCAGCGATGGAGGCGTAGACAGTGCGCGAACCCGCTTCACGCAACTTGATGGCATGCTCGATGGCCGCCGCAGGCTCGCCGACGCTCCACTCCACCGTGGTCAGCGTCGCGAGCGCGACCGTGAGGCTGATCGTGGGGTCCCCCTGCGTCGAGGCGGTGAGCGCCCGACCCGCCGCGTCTCGCGCCCGGCCGATGTCGCCCTCGCGGAGGAAGGTGCGCGCGGCCAGGGCCTGGGCCCAGCCTCCATCGTCCGGGACGCCGCCCGCCGCGATCAGGTCGACCGCCGCCTGCGCGCCGCCCGCGCCGAGGATCGCCTCCAGCGACCCCGCCAGGACCCGGGCGACGTCGTCGCTCCGGCCTGCCGCCGCGTAGTGGTGGCCCGCGAGCCACCAGCTGTTGGCCTCGGCGACCGCGGCGATCCGGGCGTGGATCTCGGCGATGCCGTCCGGCCCGACCGCCTCCAGCAGGCGCCCCTCGAGGAAGCTGCGGACGAGGGGGTGGAGCAGGCGACCGGCCTGGCCCGTGCGACCGCGTCGGGAGAGCAGGCCCGCCTCCTCGGTGACGTCGAGGAGCCGTCGCGCGTCGAGGAGCGAGACGCCGGCCGCGGTGGCGGCGAGCTGGGGCGTCGCGACGTGGAGGAGGGCACAGCGCTCCAGAAACGCCTGCAGCTCGACCGGCATCCGGCCGATCACCTCCTCGGCAAGGTAGTCGTGGAGGTCGCCGTGGCGCCCCGACAGGCTGCGGATCACCGCCCGCATCTCGTCGCGGGGCCGCCCCCGGACGGCGGTCTCGACGAGGCGCAACGTGGCGGCCCAGCCCTCGGTCGTCCGCGCGAGGTCCTCGAGGAGATCTGCCTCCAGGGGGTGGCGATACGTCTCCCGGAAGAGCCGTTCCATCTCCTCGCGGTCGAACCGCAGGTCCGCCGTCGTGAGCTCGGCGATCTCGCCCAGCGCCCGGAGCCGGGCAACCGGCAACGTGGGCGACCGCCGCGTGGAGACCACGAGCGTCAGCCGTTCCGGGCCGCGGACGAGCAGCTCGCGGACGATCTCGCGGATCTCGGGAACGTCGTCCACGACCTGGTAGTCGTCGAGGAGGAGGGCGGTCCCGCCGCTCACCCACGCACGGATCTCGGTGAGCAGCGTGCGCACGATCGCGGCGCGATCGCCCATCCCGGCCCCCAGCTCGCGGAGCAGGGACCTGGTGTTGGGCGCGAACTCCGGGTCCGTCTCGCGCCCCGCAGCCACGAGGTTGCTCACGAAGACGACCCAGTCGCGGTCCGTCTCGTCCAGGCGATACCAGAGCGTGCGGACCCTGGTCCGCCGGCTCCAGTCGGCCAGGAGGGTCGTCTTCCCGTGGCCCGCGTCCGCCACGATCAACACGAGCCGCGAGTGGATCTTGGCGGCCATCCAGTCCAGGAGGCGCTGCCGCTCGAGCGTCTCCTCGGGGAGGAGCGGTGGCTGGACCTTCCCGATCTGGACGGGGAAGGCGAAGACGTCGAGCTCGCTCATCGCCTGCGCGCCCGAGCCCACCGGGATCGCCGCCGGGGCGAATGAAGCGACGGGTCGCCCCGGGATCGGGCGCCCGGGCCCGACCGGGACCAGGCCATCGTGCCTGCCCGCGCCTGTTCGGCGCGCGATGGCCGTCGCGAGGTCAGAAGGGAGCGGAGCCATGCGGCGCATGCTGCCGCAGGGCGCTCACCGGCCACTTATCTGCCGGCCCCGGACGCCTCCGCCGCGTCAGCCGTCGTACTCGAAGCCGATCTTCAGGTCGACCCGGTACTCGACGATCTCGCCGCTCTCCACGACGGCTGTCGACTTCACGACCTCCACCGTGCGGATGTTGCGGACCGTCCGCGAAGCCGTGGCGACCGCCTGGCGCGCCGCGTCGCTCCACGAGCTCGAGCTGGTGCCGACCATCTCCCGGATGATGATGACGCCCATCGCTGATCCTCCGAACCGGGCCGCGCGCACACGCCGGCCGTCCGCCGGAAGTCTAGGCGAGGGGCGTGGTCGGGCGAAGGGCGTCGCGACGGGCCGCCGCGTCGGGAACCAGCACGGCGCCCCGGCCGTCTGGTGATCCATGCTGAAGTCGACCGAATTCCGTCTCGTCGCGGCGGGCCTTGCGTCCTGCCTGCTTCTCGTCGCGTGCTCCGGCGGTCCGTCGCCGACCGCCACGACCCCGCCCGCCACGAACGGTCCCTCGGCCACGCCGGCCGGCTCGCCGGGGCCGTCGTCCACCGCCCAGACCGGCACGATCGCCCACCCCGTTGGCGCGGCCGATCTCGTCCTCCGCTTCGACGAGGGCGGCGGCTTCGTGATGCCGACTTTCGCCATGATCCGGCTCCCGTACTTCTCCCTCTACGGCGACGGGACGGTCATCTACCGGCCCGCCTCGGCGCCCTGGCCCGAGCAGAAGCCCGGCGAGCCGATGCGTTTCCCGCCACTCCAGATCGCGACCATGACCGAAGGTCAGGTCCAGGCCCTGCTCCGCGACGCGCTGGGCCCCGGGGGCCTGGGAATCGCGCGGGAGCGCTACGAGAACAACCAGGTCGCGGACGCCCCCACGGCCGTCTTCACGGTCAACGCCGACGGGAGGCAGCGCCGCGTGAGCGTCTACGCGCTGGGGATGGCGATCGACGACCCCGCGAACCCGAGCCCGCACGCGGCGATCCTCGGCGCGATGGCGGCCCTCGCCGAACGCCTGCGCAACTTCGACCAGGAGGTCGCGAAGGGCCACGCGACGGACGCGGGGCTCTACGCGACCACGCGCTTCCGGGCGTCCATCCTGGAGGGCGGCCCGGGCGGCGACGGGCTCCCGCGCCCCTGGCCGTGGCCGACGTTCGGGCCCGAGGGGTTCACTGCCGTCGACCAGGGGGATGGCTTCGGCTTCCCGTCGCGGGCGATCAGCGGCCTCGAGATGTCGCTCCTCGGGATCAGGAATCCGGAGGGTGGCGTCTCGGGGATCTCCCTCCGGGCGCCGAACGGCACGGTCTACGGCCTGGGGATCCGGCCCCTGCTGCCCGACGAGCAGCGCTGACCGCCTTGCCTGCGGTGCGGCCCGGTGAAGATGAGACTGGCCGGCGTGCCCATCGCTGATGGCGCCGATGCTCCGGCGGGCCACCACCGCGCCGCCGGGCCACCACCGCGCCGCCGGGCCTCCACTGCGCCCGCCGGTCGCCACCACCGCGCCGTCCGGCCACCACCGCGCCGTCCGCACGCGGGTCGCCATCGTCCGCCCGCCGGTCGCCATCGTCCGCCCGCCGGTCGCCATCGTCCGCCCGCGGGGAATCGCACGTGAAGTGAACACCCCGGGGGTCAGATGGGGCTTCGATCGCCATCGCCGACCCGGCGTCGGCCTCCGGACGGACGCGCGGGACTCGCCTTGAGCACGGAACCTTCGGGTCGGGCGACCCCGGAGCCGGCCGGGAAGGGCAGCCGACCGGTGCCGACCACGCCGAAGGTGCGCCGGCGGGTGGGGGTGTTCAGTTGACGTGCAATCCCGCAGGTTCACAGGAGGTTGGGCGCCCAGGGTCGGCTGGCCGGCCCGCCCGCGGCGTTCGTGCGCCCGGCTCGCCCGCCGTGCGTCCCTGCGCCGGGCTGCGCCCCGCCGTGCGTCCGTGCGCGGGCTCGCCCGCCGCGTGCCTGCGTCGGGACGCGACTCGCCGGGGCTGCCCGGCCCGACACGATCCTGGCCGCCCGAGCCAGTCTCATTTTCGCCGGGGACGATCACTACGGCGCGGCGCCGCCGTACCGATCGCCGGCGTAGCTGACGAACCTTGTCTGGCTCTTCTTGAACCAGAGGTCGATCTCGCCGGTCGGGCCGTTGCGGTGCTTGGCGAGCCGCAGCTTGACGACCTCGCCGTCGGCGTCGTGGTCCTCGGAGGCGCGTTCCTTCTCCCGCCAGAGGAAGATCACCAAGTCTGAATCTTGCTCAAGGGCTCCAGAATTATGGCTTACCAGCCCGTCGGCGAGCCAGCTGGAGGGGCCCGGAACGGTCAGGTCGAAGACCTCCTCGACGCCGGCGGGCTCGATCGTGACCACGCGATCCCAGAAGAGAGGCTGGGCGACCATCTGCTCCAGTTCCGGGTCCGCGAGCAGGGTCGCGTAGCCGGCGGCGACCGTTCGCGACGGGTAGAAGGCGGTGCGGGCCGATCCGCCATAGGTCGTTCCCCGCATGGCCGCGACCTCCCGCATCGACAGGCCGAGCTCCTCGCGGCGCTCGCGCACGCGGTTGAAGAAGGCCGCCGGGAGGGTGTCGACGTTGGTGTTCGAGCGAACGTCGGCCAGTACCGAGGCCAGGCGCTCCGCCTGCGGCGCGCGCGGCCCGAACCCGCCGACGAGCTCCAGGAACGTGCGCAGATCGGCGGCGCCGGACACCCGCACGTGGTAGCCGGGCCGGTAGCCGCGCTTCGTCGTCGACGCGATGCGAGCGACGATGCCGAGCCGCAGCAACGCCGCGGCGACGTCGCCGGCAAGCCCCGGGCTCGTCGTCGCATAGGACACGTTGTGACTCGACTGGGAGCCTTTCGGTGCCGTCCAGATGGTGCCGTCCGTCGCCCAGAGGTGGCGGAGCAGCAGCGCCAGCTGTTCGTTCGGGAGGCGGAAGGCGGCTTCCGGCAGGCGCTTCTCGGGCGAGCGCTGGCCGAACACCCCGAGGTCGCGCAGCCACTTGTTCACGCCGGCTGGGTGCCAACGGTTCCCGTTGCCCGAGATCAGGAGCTGGTGCCAGCTCCCGCGGCCGGCCATCCGCGTCACCTTGGAGCCGAATGCCGAGGAGGCGGCGCTCGCCACCGCCGCGGAATTGGCCTCGCTCGCGGTCGTGTACCGCATTGGTCTATTCGACAGGTAGCTCCCGTCCCCGACGAGCTGGCCGAGCAGGATGACGTGCTGGTCGGGCCACCGTTCGGTCGACGCGGGCTCTGGAAGCGGGCGGGCGAGGGCAACGCGCTCACCGAGCTCCATCTCCTCGATGCGTCGCCAGCCGAACCCCGTGAGCAGCCGGTGCTTCGCGGTTGCCCGGACCGTCCGCCCGCTGGCCAGGCGCACGGTGAATACCTGCCTTCGCCCGACCGACCAGACGAGATCGGACCGGGCAGGGGCGATCCGACCATCATCGTGCCAGGCGAGAACGTCAGGCGTCGTGCCCACGAGGTCCTGGACCGCCACCCGACGGCCGTCGGCAAGGACGACCAGCGTGTCGCCTGTAACGCACTCGCGAAGATCGGACAGGCGCGGCTCCGGGGTGGTGCGGGCCTCGGGCTGGCGGGAGAGCTGCGACAGCGCGATGACCGGGACCTTCAGCTCGCGCGCCAGGGCCTTGAGACCGCGGCTGATCTCCGAGACCTCCTGGACGCGGTTGGCGTCCTTCGTCGTGGTCGACGACTGCATCAGCTGGAGATAGTCGACGATCACGAGGTCCAGCCCGACCTCCGCCTGGAGCCGACGCGCCTTCGTCCGGAGCTCCATCGTGCTGATGTTCGGCGTGTCG
Organism: uncultured Anaerolineaceae bacterium; assembly: GCA_964629105.1. Lineage (GTDB taxonomy): Bacteria > Chloroflexota > Limnocylindria > Limnocylindrales > CSP1-4 > CTSoil-043. Next base: position 472 of record CAZVPS010000100.1, on the reverse strand, counting down.
TCGATGTAGATGGGCGCCTCCGAGAGCGCCGTCATCGCCTTCGAGACGCCGACGAAGTCCATCTCGTCCAGGAAGCCGGTGCGCAGCCGCTGGCTGTCGATCCCGCCGACCGAGGAGAGGAGCCGCAGGACCAGCTGCTCCTTGCTCATCTCCAGGCTGAAGATGCCGACCGACCGGGCCGGCGCATGTCCGATGGCGGCGTGCTCCGCGATGTTCAGGGCGAGGCTCGTCTTGCCGACCGAGGGGCGCGCCGCGAGGATGATCAGGTCCGACGGTTGCAGGCCGGTGGTCAGCGCGTCGAGGTCCGGGAAGCCGGTCCGAACGCCGCTGATCTCGCCCCGATGTGTGTGCAGGTCGTCGAGCCGGTCGAACGCCTCGTGGAGGAGCTGTTTGAGGGGGATGAACCCGGCGGCCAGCCGCCGCTCCGAGACGGCGTACAGCTGGGCCTCGGCCCGGTCGATCGCCTCCTGGA
>CAZVPS010000099.1:0-7769 GCA_964629105.1 uncultured Anaerolineaceae bacterium | reverse complement strand
AGTACTCGGCCCTACATATACGATGATGTATCCAGCCTCCCGCAGGAGTATGCTCCTCTCGTCCGTCGTGGGAGGAGAACGTGCCGAGACAGAGTCCATTCGTCATCGAGCTGTCGACTCCAGAGCGAGCTGCCCTGGAGTTCACGAGCCGTCGCTATTCAGCACCGTATCGTGATGTCGTCCGGGCCCGGATCGTGCTCCTCGCCGCGCAGGGTCAGGAGAACACCGAGATCGCCCGCCGGCTCGACACCCCGGTCCAGATCGTGTCGAAGTGGCGGAAGCGCTTCTTCGAGGAGGGCCTGGCGGGCCTGGCGGAGCGCTCCCGGACCGGCCGCCGGCCGGGTTTTCCCCCCAGCGCTCGTCGTCGCCGTCAAGGCCATCGCCTGTGAACTGCCGGCCCGCCTTGGCCTGCCCCTCAGCCGGCTCCACGTGCCCGATATCCGGGCCGAGGTGATCCGCCGCGGTCTCGTCGCCTCGATCTCGGACACGACGATCTGGCGCTGGCTCGACGAGGACGCGATCAAGCCCTGGACGCACCGCAGCTGGATCTTCCCGCGCGACCCCGACTTCGAGCGCAAGGCGGCGCGCGTCCTCGACCTCTACGCCGGCGAGTACGACGGCCGCCCGCTCAAGCGTGACGAGTTCGTCATCAGCGCCGACGAGAAGACGAGCATCCAGGCCCGCATCCGCTGTCACCCGACGCTGCCGCCGGCGGCGGGTCGGGCCATGCGCATCGAGTTCGAGTACGAGCGCGGCGGGGCCCTCCAATACCTTGCCGCCTGGGATGTCCATCGGGCCAGGCTCTTCGGCCGCTGTGAGCCACGGACCGGCATCGAGCCGTTCGGCCGGCTCGTCGAGCAGGTCATGACCAGCGAGCCGTACCGCTCCGCGCGGCGCGTCTTCTGGGTCCTCGACAACGGCAGCTCGCACCGGGGCAGGGCCGCCGTCCGACGTCTCGTGGAGGCCTACCCGCGCCTCGTGCCCGTCCATCTCCCGGTCCACGCCAGCTGGCTCAACCAGGTCGAGATCTACTTCAGCATCCTCGAGCGCAAGGTCCTCACCCCGCCTGGCGCCGCCTCGCTCGAGGGGCTCGCCGCGCGGATCCTCGCCTTCCAGGCCGACTACGAGGTCCTCGCCCGGCCGTTCGAATGGAAGTTCACCCGGGCCGACCTCACCAGGCTCGTCGAACGCCTGGCGATACGAGACTCCGGCCGGCTGTCCGAGGCCGCGTGAATACATCACCGAATATCCGTGCCACAGCACTAAGTCGCCGCCGGGCAAGCCGGAAGCCACGCCGAAGCCGACGCCGCCGGGCAAGCCGGAAGCAACGCCGAAGCTCGAGGCCACGCCGAAGCCGACGCCCCCGGGACCCGCCAAGACGCCCCCGGGCAAGCCGGAGGCAACGCCCGCGCCCTGACCACGCGGCGTATCCGCGCTCCGCCCGACGCGAACCCGGTACCCTCCCGCAATGGAGCTCTACGTCGTCGGGTCCGGCGCCGCCTACCCCGACCAACCGGGCACGGCGTCCAGCACGTACGTGGTCGCCGAAGGCGGCGACCGCATCTGCCTGGATCTCGGGCAGGGCGGGTTCGCCGGGCTCGCAGGGCACATTGAGCCGAGCACGCTTCGCGCGGTCGTCATCAGCCACCTGCATCCCGACCACTTCATCGATCTGGTGGCGCTCCGCCACTACCTGCGCTACGAGTTCGAGCCCCCCCGGCGCCTGCGGGTCCTCGCGCCGGCCGGGCTCGCCGACCGGCTGGACGGCCTCCTCGCCGAGCCCGGCTTCGCCGACGAGGCGCTCGACATCGAAGGTCGGCGCGAGGGCACGATTCTCGTCGGGCCGTTTGTGCTCGAGAGCCGCCTCGTCACCCACACAGACGAGAGCTACGCGGTGCGGGTCTCGCTCGCTGCCGAGCCCGAATCGCCCGGCCTCGTCTACTCCGGCGACTGCGGCCGCGCCGACGACCTCGTGCCGCTGATCCGGCCCGGGGACACGCTGCTCGTCGAGGTCGCCTTCGGCGCGGGTCCGGTCCCGGTCGGGGATCTCCACCTGGACGGGCCCGGAGTTAGCGCCCTCGCCGCGGCCACGGGTCCCGTGCGCGTTCTCCTGACGCATCTCCAGATGCGGCGCGACCCCGCCGCCACACTCGCGGCGGTGCGTGCGCTCTACGCAGGCCCGATCACCCTGGTCAACGACGGGGACCGGATCCCGCTCGTCGACTGAGGCTGTCGTTCGTCGGGCCCTGGCCCAGCGGCGTTCTGTTGGTCAACCCGGTGCGAGGGTGCCCATCGGCCAGAACGGGAGAGCGAACGTGACGATCAACAGCACGAGCGCGCCGATCGCGAAGGCGGTGAGTCGGCGGGCACCGGCGCCCGGCCTGAACGTTGCGACCAGCGCCGTCATGGCGAGGGTGAGTGCGAGGACGAAGACGGCGAGAGGCTGGATTCCATGCAGGCCCCAGCGGAGCGAGGCGATCGTCTCGGCCAGGTCCTGGTCGAGGAGGCGCGGCAGCCAGAGATCGTAGAGGGGGTCTCGATACATCTCGGGCGCGTTCGGCATGGTCGCCGTGGCGACGAACGCGAGGATCACCGCGATCACGATCAGAAGGGCGATGAGCTGACGGAGGGCGGCGGGGGCCAGCGCGACGAGCACCGCCGCGAACGGGAGCGCCGGCGACAGGAAGCGGGGCCCGGGCGTCCAGCCGCCGAACGGCAGGTAGTAGCCGGCGTTGAACACGAGGTACGCGATGACGATCGCACCGCAGACGAGCACCTCCCGTCGCAGGTCCGTGCGCCGAGCCGCAAGCAGGCCGACGGGCGCCAGGAGGAACCAGGGCGCGAGGCGCAGGAGGCCGCGTGGCCCGACGAGCAAGTCGACGAGTGCTTCTCCCTTCGGCCAGGTGACGCCGAGGAGGCCCTGGCTCATGCCTTCGGCGAACCCGCCGCTGGCCAGGTTGGCGTAGCCGAGGCTGAGTGGTCCGCCGAATGACACCCAGTTGTACGAGAGGAGCATCGCCGCCGGGATCGCCGCTCCGGCCACCATCAGCGCGGGCGCGCGGAGGCTGACCCTCGAAGACCATCGCCCTGCTGAACGGGTGACGTCCAGCGCGTAGACGAGCAACACGAGGACGCCGAGCATGGCAGAGAGCTCGACGAGCACGGCCCAGCCGGCCAGGAAGCCGGCAAGGGCAGGCCACCAGCGCCGACCCTCGACCGTCTTCGCGCGCCAGAGCACGTAGAAGGCGGCGAAGAGGAAGAACGCCGACGCCGCGTGGCCGAAGAACATCGTGGCGAAGGGAAAGGCGATGGAGCCCAGCCCGTAGCCGAGGCTGACCACCAGGGCCCACCTCTCGCCCACGGCCGGGCGCAGGAACCGGAGGAGCAGCAGCACCAGCAGAACCGTGAAGATGCCACTCTCGACGAACGCCAGGGCCTGCACGGCCGTCAACGGGTCCGGCGTGCCCGCGCCTGCCAGGTTGAACGAGGCCGTGAGCAGCAGGTAGACGGGCACGCCGATCAAGGCCGTGCCGGGTGCCTTGTCGGAGTAGTAGTGCCCGCCGTAGAACGCCTTGTCGCCGGTGTTCTCGTGGTAGCGGTCGATCCTGGTCGTCCCGTCCTCGACCAGCGCCCGTACCAGGTCGTAGCGGCTGTACTCGTTCCAGGCCGGCACCTGCCGGAAGAAGCCGTAGCAGAACAGCAGCGTCAGCGCCAGGATGATCTCGCGGCGCGCTTGCGCGTCGAAGCGGGGCCACCGGCTCGCACGCCTCGCATCGACTCCTGGAGCAGGCTGCACGTTGCCCTCGTCCCGCGCCGTCGAAGCGGGGTCGAGGTCAGACTGCGGGGCTTCGTCGACGCTCGCCCCCGCGGGTGGCAGCGTCCGTCCGCTACGCTTCACCGCGTTGCCCGCAGCGCAGGAGATCCCGACGATGGCGAAGGCCGCACGATGCAACGATGGCACATGCCTCGGCTGTTGACCGTGCGGTCGGCCGACGACCTCGCCCGGCGCGAGCCCGGACTCCCGTGATCGAGCCCGCGGGCGCAGCCGACGCGGAAGTCGCCGGCGAGGCTGGCTCCGGCGAGGCCGGCGTGAGGCGGTCGCTGCCCAGGCTCCTGCTCACGCGCCTCCGCCAGAACCTGGGCGATCCGGGGACGCTCCTAGCGCTGCTGGTGATCGCCGCACTCATCGTCCGGATCGTGTGGCTCGCGATTCCGCATGGCGCGCTCATCTTCGACGAGTCCTACTACGTCAACGCCGCGCGGGTGCTGCTGGGCTGGGACGTCCCGGCCGGCGCGCCGTACGCGGGCTCCCCCGTCGGGCTGGATCCGAACAGCGAGCATCCGCCTCTCGGGAAGCTGCTGATGGCGCTCTCGATGGCCGTCTTCGGCGACAACGGCCTCGGCTGGCGGCTGCCCAGCGTCATCGCCGGCATGGTCGCCCTGGTCGCCGTCTACGGGATCGTTCGAACCTCCGGAGAGTCGATGCGGCTCGCGCTCCTCGCGGTCGGCTTCGCGGCGTTCGACAACCTCATGCTCGTCCACAGCCGCATCGGGACGCTGGACATGCTGGTCCTCGCCCCGATCCTGGTGGGCGCCTGGCTCGCGCTGCGCGGTCGATGGGCAGCCGCCGGAGCGGCCACCGGGTTCGGCATGCTCATGAAGCTGACCGCGCTGTACGGCCTCCTGGCGCTCCTCATCATGCTCGCCCTGGGCCTGTGGGCCGCCTGGCGTCGCCAGCGCCGCCTGGGCTGGGCCGACCTCCGGCCGACGGCGGCGGCGATGATCGCCTTCGCGATCGTCACGATCGGAGGCCTGTGGCTGCTCGACGCCCGGTTCTCGAGCTTCGCGAACCCGTTCGACCACCTTCGCCACATGATCCAGTACGGGGCCAACCTGGCGGGGGGCGTTGTCGGCCCGGGGAGCTGCCCCGGCAACGACAGTGCCCCATGGCAATGGCTCTTCAACGAGTGCCAGATGTCGTACCTGCGGGTCGACGTCACCGAGAAGGCGGGTGAGACGATCGTGGCGACCCGCGCGACCATCGATTTCCGCGGCGCGATGAACCCCATCCTGATCGGCTCAATGTTCATCGCGTTCCTGTTCGCCGGCTGGCTCGCCTGGAAGGGGCGCAGCCGCCTGGCCGTCTGGAGCGTCGTCTGGGCGGCGGCCAACTACCTTCCGTACCTGGCGTTGGCCCTCCTCTCACAGCGGGTCACGTACATCTACTACTTCCTGCCCGTGATCCCGGCGCTCGCGGTGGCCACCGCCCTCTTGCTGCGTCGCTCGAGCCTGCCGAGATTCGTGACCGTCGGGTACGTGGCCGTCTTCCTTGCCGGCTTCATCGCCTACTTCCCGTTCCGGCAGATCCCCTGACGCGGCGGGCGGCGGGGGGCAGTGGGCGGGCGCGGGGACGAGCGCCGACCGGCGGGCACGGAGAAGCCGGGACCCGAAGGTCCCGGCTCCGTCTCCGTCTCGGGGACGGCGAACGATGATGGCGGCCTAGCGGCGGCGGCGAGCCTTCACCGGGGTGGCCGGGGCCAGGAGCAGGAGGGTGGCCAGGAGGCCGGCGATCGCCAGGAGGGCGAGCCGCCAGCTGTCGCTGCCGGGCGTCCCGATGGTCGGCAGGGCGTCGGTCGGCGGCGGGGTAACGGTCGGCCTGCCGGTAGCAGCCTCGACGGCACCTGTGGTCGTGTCGGTCGTCGTCGTTGCCTGGGTCGTGGTTGCCTGGGTCGTGGTTGCCTGGGTCGTCGTCGCCTGGGTCGTCGTCGCCTGGGTCGTCGTGCCGGTCGTGGTGGTGTCAGTCGTCGTCGTGCCGGTCGTGGTCGTGCCGGTCGTGGTGGTGCCGGTGGTGGTCGTGCCGGTCGTGGTGGTGGTGGTGGTCGTTGGCCCGCAGGCGATGATGTGGCTGATGTTCTTGTCGCCGTCTTGGCCGCCAGGGTTGTACGCGAAGTCGCCGTTCGTGTCGGCCCAGACGGTCTGGCCGCTCAACGGGTTGGCTCCGAAGATCGTGTTGGCGTAGTCCCCGGAGCCCGCCTTGACGATGACCTTCCCGTAGTTCTGGGTCAGAACGTACGAGGAGAACTGGCCGGTGTCGCCACCGTGGTAGATCTTCTCGCAGTTGTCGCCCCAGTACTCGGGCTGGTTCGCTTTGTCCGAGTGCCCCTCGTGGCCGGTCACCGTCGCGTAGACGGGGTCAGTCGCGAGGGCGGGGCCGGCCGCCGGCCCCACGAGGGCCAGCGTGGTCATCGCCGCGACGGCGAGCCAGCCGACGCGGCGGAAGGTGGTGGCGCGGCGCCGCGCCCGAGAAGTGGTCGGTGCGTTCATCGATGTGGTCCCCGAGCGTGCGGCTGGGAGTGCCGCGGATGATTCCCGGTCGATCGATTCCCCACACCGGCGACGATCAATTCGCTGGTGGCCCGATCGACAATCGAGATCATGGGCCATCGGACAGTACTCGTCCAGTACCTTTGGCGCTTTCGGGAATGAATTCCGCCGCGCGGAACCGCACCAGACCGCACCACGCGGGTCACGTAGCGGTGCCCGGGCGCAACATCCGGGATGGTACTCGTCGGTACCGTTGTCGAGCAGTCGCGCGGTACTCCCGGGTTGAGCGGGAGCGAGGGGCCGCGGCTGCCGTCCCGGCCCGAGCGTCGGCTACGATGTCGCGGTGCAAGAGTCGCCGCTCCGGCTGAACCCTCCGCGGCAGCGCGTTCGCGATGCCGTGGCGGCTGCGTGGGCGCGGGCCGTCGCCTCCGGCGCGCTCCCGGCCGCGACGGACGGTGCCGACCTGCCGCCCGTAGAGGTCGAGCGACCCGCCAAGCCTGAGCACGGCGACCTCGCGACCAGCCTGGCCATGAAGCTGGCCCGGCCCTACCGGATGCCGCCTCTGCGGATCGCGGAGGCGATCGCGGCGGAGCTTAGGGCCGAGGCCGCGGCTGTTGGCTCGCCGATCGCCTCCGTCAGCGTGGCCGCGCCCGGCTTCCTCAACATCCACCTGGCCGACGCGGCGCTGGAGGAGCTGATCGAGGGCGTGCTGGCGGACCCGGGCTCGTGGGGTCGCGTCCGGGCGGCGCACCCACGGCGCGTCAACGTGGAGTTCGTCTCGGCCAACCCGACCGGACCGCTCCACATCGGCAACGCGCGGGGCGCGTTCGTAGGGGACCTGCTGTGCCGCGTCCTGGAGGCGGCCGGCCACACGGTGACGCGCGAGTACTACTTCAACGACTTCGGGGCGCAGGTGCGCAATCTCGGCGGGTCCGTCGTCGCGATCCGCCGCGGGACGGAGATCCCCGAGGATGGCTACCGCGGCGCCTACGTCCACGACCTGGCCCGCGAGGTGCCGGCCGAAGTGTGGGCGGCGGCCGAGGCGGCCAGCGGGCACGACGCAGCCGCGGAGGCCGCGGGCGCCGACCCGGTGATGGTCGCCGGCGAGTGGGCCTCGGAGCGCGTCCGCGCCGGGATCGAGGCCTCGCTGGCCACCCTCGGCGTCCGCTTTGACGTCTGGAGGAGCGAGAGCTCGCTCTACCGCGAGGGCTGGGTGGAGCAGGCGGTGGAACGCCTGCGGGCGTCGGGCCACCTCTTCGAGCAGGACGGCGCGCTCTGGTTCCGCTCAACCGACTACGGTGACGACAAGGACCGCGTCGTCCGCAAGTCGAACGGCGACTACACCTACTTCGGCTCCGATATCGGCTACGTCGTCGAGAAGTTCAGCCGCGGCTTCGACCACCTCGTCTACATCTGGGGCGCCGACCACCACGGGACGGTGGCCC
>CAZVPS010000098.1:0-7954 GCA_964629105.1 uncultured Anaerolineaceae bacterium | reverse complement strand
AGAGGATTTGAACCTCCGTCCAGGCTCCTCGTCAGGCGGCTCTCGGTCGCCGGCGGCCGAGACGGCGGGCTCGGAACGTGAGGTAGGCCGACCAAAGGGCGGCATGGTCCAGGCCGAGCGCCTCATCGACGATCCGGACGGCCTCCGGCAGCGCGCCGGTCTGCACGAGCGCGTCGATGGTCGCGAACTTATCCATGAGCCGTTCGGCCGCGGTCGAGCTCAGCATCGGCACCAGCACCCGCTCGGCTTCCTTGGTCTCCAACTTCAGGACGCCGCCGCCGTACGCCCGTCCCTCGATCTCGGCGCTCAGCAACGTCAACGAGCTGACCATGGCCACCGCCAGCGCGCGGGGCGGCGGCGCAAGTAGCCCCAGTGTCACTCCGTGCAGCAGGTTGCTGGACCACGCCCCACCATCGTTCACAATCAGGCGCGGCCCGAGGTGGCTCATGTATGGGAGGAAGGCGTCCGGCCTGGAGCGGGGCAACGGCACCGCGTACCAGGGCCGCCGGACGCGACATTTGTACCGCGTGGTGATGCCCGACGCCTCACCTTCGCGCAGGTATTTCAGCAGCCGCTCGTCCGACGGCTCAGGCTTGCCGGCGAGGTCGAGGAGCAGGCGGACGTCACCCTCGCTTGCCAGCAGCCCGGGGATGTCGCCCGGGCGGCGCATCGTTCGGGTGAGCGCTTCCTCCGGCAACCCACGTCGCGCCGCCTCATCGCGCGACAGGATGAAGAAGTCGTTGGCGCCGGATACGAAGCCGATGTCTACGCTGGCGATCGCGCCGAGCGGGATCGCGGTACCCGAGGCTCGCAACTTCTCGTAGACGAGGCCGGCCTCAGCGTCGACGGAGCCACTCCATCGCCTCTGCGGCGCCTCGAGGGCAAAGTCCGTCGTGGCGCCCACCTCGAGCGTATCGAGGGTCCGCTCGTCCGGCACGCGGACCACGCGAAGCCCGCGACGGTCGTCGTTCGAGGCGAGGAGCAGGACGGCGTCAACCTGTGCGCCGCTGAAGACGGCCCGGTCAAAGGCCACGACGATTACCGACCCGAACCGCCGCAAGAGCAACTCGCGCACCGGCTCGCCATAGTCCGTGTGGAGCAGTTCTGCGGGTAACACCAGTGCGAGGCGACCGGACGACCCAAGGAACGCGACCGAATGCACGACGAAATGCGCCCAGGACGACGCGAGGTTGGTCAGCTCGACCCCTTGGGCGCGTGCCCGAGCCAGGCCCTTCTCTCGCGCCGCGCCGGTGAACCCGTGATAGCGGATGTAGGGCGGGTTACCGATCACCGCGTCCATCGGCAGCAGGGCCATAGGGTCGACATCGAAGAAGTCTGAGGTCAGGACCTGCGCCGCGGGGGCGATTGCGCGGGCCTTCTCTGCCTCAGCCGGCTCGCGCTCGACACCGATCAGCCGGTTCGCGAGGTCATGGGCACCGAGATCGGCGAACCGCTCGACTACCGCCGAGACGAATGCACCGTCACCGCAGGATGGCTCCAGGACGCGGTCAATCGGGCCGCGAATGGCCCAGCGGGCGAGAAAGCGCGTCAACTCGGCCGGCGTGTAGAACGCGCCTCGCGCCTTGCTCTCTCGAGGTGGTTCGGTGGAGGCCAGGGTCATGCGGTCATCCTACCGGTCGGGTCTGCACTGGGCCTTACTCGGCCGTTTCGTCGTCGATTCGTCCCCGTGCTTCCTCGGCAGCGGCGGCCGGGCCGGTGGACTCATCCCGGATCGCCTCGACCCCTTCCCGCTGAAGCTCGAGCAGGTCTTGGCAGGCGCGGTAGAGCACGCGGTCCATGCTGACGTCCGACGGCACTCTGAACGTCCGATAGGTCGTAGGCGTCACGTCCGAGACGGGACCGAAGCAGAAGAGCCCGACGCCATCCACGACCTGCGCCGCCGTGTGGGCGAACGCAATCGTGGCGCCGAGATCGGTCTTGCTCACGACTCGCGCGGCAATGAAGAGGTATGCTTTCGGCCGGACCGCGCGCAACCAGGAGGTCATGTTGCCGCCGGGCGCAGAGGCAGGCTGGCCGCGCCCGGCCATGATTCGCCCGAACTCGGCCTTGAGGTCGATTGTCTTGAACGCGACCTCCTTCACCCGCTTGCCAAGGTCCGCGGAGCCCGGTCGTCCGATTGGCTTCTGCTTCGGCGACAAAGGGTGCTTGGGCGTTCCGACAGCCTTCACCTCAAGGGTGAACTTGACGACGCCGGTATTCGGATAGGTCACGTCGAGGTTGTGGTTGGCGAAGACGAACCCCGGGACACCTCCACGGGAGTAGAGCTGGATGCCCGCGCAGCCTTCGAGCAACAGGGCGAGGAGGTCATTGAGGAAGTCACCCTTGCCGTTCTGCAGGTCGCCGGTGTCCGCGACGCCAGATGCGACATTCGCGTCGAAGCCCTCCATGGCCCTGACGAAGGCATCCTCGACCTCGGTCCAAGTCCGTGGCGTCACCGCCTCCGCCGCGCGATACATCGCGAGAAGCGGCGCACATGCAGGCTTCATCGCGACGACGTTACTCGTGGATCGGGGCTTGCTCAGCGGCTGTGGCATGGTTGTCAGCATCGCACGTCGGAGGTCCAATTCGCGGCTGTAACTCGCAGGGCTCACCAGGGCGGGTCGGCGCCGCCGGCGACGCTCGTCAGGCGGCGGCCTCGGCGGCCAGGAGCGCGCGGCCCGCGTCGGCGGCCGGCTGTGGGCGGGCGAAGAGGTAGCCCTGGCCCCGGTCGCAGCCAAGGTCGCGAAGCGCCGTGAGCTGGTCCTCGCGCTCGATCCCCTCCGCGATCACGGCGATCCCGAGAGCCTGGGCAAGGCCGATGACCGCGCGGACGATCGCGAGATTGGCCGGCGAGTCGTGGAGGCCGGCCACGAACGAGCGGTCGATCTTGATGACGTCGAGCGGGAGCTGCGACAGGTAGGCGAGCGAGGAGTAGCCGGTCCCGAAGTCGTCGAGGGCCACCCGCACGCCGAGCTCGTGCAGCGCCCGCAGGGTCACGCCCGTCGCTTGGGCGTCGCTCATCGCGAGGGACTCGGTGATCTCGAGCTCCAGCGTCGCCGGTGGCAGGCCGGTTTCCGCGAGCACGGCCGTGATGCGCGCCGCGAGGTCCGAGCGAGCAAACTGGCGGGCGGAGAGGTTGACGCTGACCACGAGGTCCGCAAGGCCGGGGTCCAGGTTCTGCCAGGCCCGGGCCTGCCGGCAGGCTTCGGCCAGGACGACGTCGTCGATGGCGAGGATGAGCCCGGTCTCCTCCGCGAGGGGGATGAACGCCAGTGGCTCCAGGAGGCCGCGGGTGGGGTGCTCCCAGCGGACCAGGGCCTCGTGACCGAGCGTCCGCCCGGTGCGCAGGTCGACGAGCGGCTGGTAGTGAACGCGCAGCTCGTCACGCTCGATGGCCAGCCGCAGATCCAGCTCCAGCTCGTGGCGGTCCATCGAGGAGACGCTCATCCGGGGGTTGAAGAGCGCCACCCGGTCGTTGGCGTCGGCCTTCGCCCGGTAGAGGGCGATCTCGGCCTCGCGCAGGAGATCGGAGGCGCTCTGGGCGCCCGCCCGCGACATGGCGACGCCCACGCTCGCCGCGACGTGCGTGTCGCGACCCTCCACGTAGAAGGGCGCCTCCAGCGCCTCGACCATGCGTCGTGCGAGCCCCTCGGCCGCGGCCTCGCCACCGAGGCCGTCAACGAGGACGGCGAACTCGTCGCCGCCCAGTCGGGCCAGCGTGTCGGCCGGCCGCAGCGCGTCGGCGAGGCGACGGCCGACGGCGGCAAGCAGCTGGTCGCCGACGGCGTGGCCCAGGCTCTCGTTGATCACCTTGAAGCGATCCAGGTCGAAGAGGAGGACGGCGAGCGGGGTCGCCTCGTCCGGGTCTGCCCAGCCCAGGGCGTGCGTCACGCGGTCCATGAAGAGGGATCGGTTCGGCAGCCCGGTGAGGGTGTCGTAGAAGGACTGGCGCGCCAGTCGCTCCTGGATCGCGTGGCGCTCCCGGATGTCGCGGATGGCCGTTGCCCGGGCGGGGACCTCGTCCGGGTAGGGGATCGTCCGGCCGATCAGCTCGACCGCCGCCACGGAGCCGTTCGCGAGGAGGGCAGCCGTCTCGTAGGGGGCCTCGTTGTCGACGGCAAGCTGGAAGGCCAGGGTGGCCTGCGCGGATTCCGGGAACAGGTCCAGCACCGGCTGGCCGATCACGTCCTCAGGGGCGCGCCCGAACAGCTCGGCGAACGCGCTGTTGACCTCCAGGATCCGGCCGTCGCGATGGATCACCAGCGCCTCGAACGAGGCGTCGGTGAGGCGCCGCAGCCGCGCCGTGCTGGCCCGCAGCCCCTCCTCCGACCGTGCGCGCGCAGCCAACTCCGCGCGGGCCGCGGCGTGGAGGCGCGCGTTCTCCATGGCCACGGAGGCGAGCTGGGCGAAGCGGCTGAGGCCGGCGACGTCGGTCTCGTCGAAGAGGCGGCCGGAGTCGCCGGCGGCGAGGCCGATCACCCCGATGATCTCCAGGCCTGCCGTCAGCGGCACCCCGACGGTGGAGCCGATCCGGCCGAGCCCGTCGAACCCCGGGGCGCGGCCGGCCCATTGGTCGTAGTCGTCGATGCACATCGGCTCGCCGGTGACCAGGACGCGCCCGCCGAGGCCGACGCCCCGCGGGATCTCGTGGCCGACGACCCCCCGGAAGATGCCCAGGCCGACGGCGAGGCGCAGGACGTCGGCCTCCCGGTCGACGAGGTAGAGGTAGCCGTTCGGCGTCCCCGCCAGCGCCGCCGCCCGGGCGACGATCGTCTCCAGCAGCTCGTTCGGGTCGTGGCGGCCCATCAGCGCCGAGGTCGTCTCGTGGATGGCGGCGAGGTACTCCGCGCCGCGCCCCGCCGCGCTGCCGCCGGTCGCCGCGCGCGCCTTGCGCCGAGCGGCCTTCTCCAGGTAGAGCTCGGCGTCGGCGAGCATCACCAGCTCGTCCTTCGATGCTCCGTCCGCCGGACATGCGGCGACGCCGATGCTCACCGTGACGTGCGGACCGTCCTCCTGCGATCCGATCTCATCCACGGCCGCCGCCAGGCGGTCGGCGATCACGCGGGCCTCCGCCCGGGGCACGTCCGGGAGGAGGACGGCGAACTCGTCACCGCCGTACCGGAAGACCCGGTCCACGGCGCGGACGTGGCCGGGCAGCGCATCGGCCACCCGGCGGAGGAGGCGGTCGCCGGCAGGGTGTCCGCGGCCGTCGTTGTAGCTCTTGAAGCCGTCGAGGTCGAGCATGAGCAGGGCGAACGCGGCGGCACCCCCGTCGAGGCCGCCCACCAGGAGCTCCTCGAGGTCGGCCTGGAAGGCGCCGTGGTTGCGCAGCCCGGTCAGGGCGTCGCGTTCGGCTCGCAGCGCCGCGGCGTGGAGCGCCTCGGCCGTCTGGAGGGCCGTCGACGCCTGGCCGGCGAAGAGCTTGACGAGCTCGAACTCGTCCGCCGAGAAGTGAGCCTCGGCCTCGCCCATCCGGCCCACGTTCAGGGTGCCGATCACGTCGCCGCCGACGCGGAGGGGGACGACGATGAGCGACTCGGGCTCCATCGGCGTCCCCGGGATGTTGACGGCGCGCGGGTCCAGGTGGCCGTCGTTGGCGAGGAGCGGCTCCCCGTGCTCTGTTGCCCAGCCGGTGAGGCCGAGGCCGGTGGGGATCTCCTCGGCGAGGATCACCTCGGCGTAGCGGTCGCGGGCCAGGACGGCGGTCCGGACGCCGCGCTCGCGGTCGATCCGGTAGATCGTCAGGTTGTCGTAGCGGACGACGCTCCGCAGGCCGTCGGCGATCCGCTCCAGGACCAGCGCCGGGTCGCCCGCGCCAAGGAGCGTCTCGTTCACGTCCAGCAGGGCACGCTGGCTGGCCAGGCGATGCTCCAGCTCCGTCTGCTGCTCGCGGAGCCGGCCGATGTTCTCGGCGTTGACGAGCGCCTGGGCGGCGAAGCCGGCGAAGATCCGCAGGGTGGCGAGGTCGTCCTCGACGTAGCGGTCCGCGCCCTTCTTGCTCACCACGACGACGCCGCGGACGACGTCCTCGAAGGTCATCGGCGCCACGAGCATCGACTCGGGCTCCTCGTCGGGGCCGACCACGAGGCGGCGCGGGTCGGTCCGGGTGTCGGCGACGCGGACGGCCGTGTTGTGTGCGGCGACCCAGCCCGTGAGGCCCATCCCGATCGGGACGCGCAGGACCTCGGCGGACGGATCCGAGACGCCGAGGAAGGTGCCCCCGAAGGCGATGGGCTCGCACATGCCGGCGGTGCGGTCGACGCGGTAGACGCGGGCGGTGTCGGACGCGAAGAGCCCGCGGACTTCGGCGACGATCGCCTGGCCGATCTCCGCCTGGTCGTGGAGGCGGTTGAGGCGGGCCGCCAGGTCGGAGATCGCGTCGAGGCGGGCCGCGAAGTCGCGGACGCTCGCGTAGAGCCGCGCGTTCTGGAGGGCCATTGCCACCTCGTCGGCGAAGCTCGCCACGAGGTCGAGCTCGGCGGCCGCCCAGTCGTGCGGGCGGGTGTGGTGCAGCACGAGGAGGCCGAGCGGCTCGTCGAGGTAGGCCACCGGGACGAGGCAGATCGTCCGGAACCCCTCCTCGTCGTAGCGGGCGGCGAGCTCGACCGGCGTGTCGGCGCTCCACGGGTGCTGGAGGACGATCGTCCGGCGGCTCGCCACCGCCCGCCAGCCGGCGGCGGGGCTCCCGCGCTCGACCTCGGCGGTGGCGGCCAGGAAGGCGGGCCCGAGGCCGCGGTGCGCGGCGAGCCGGAAGGGGTGGTCGCCGTCCTCCACGGTCCAGAGCCCAGCCTTGTCCGCCCCGAACAGGGCGACCGAGTGGTCGAGGACGTCGTCGAAGATCCGGTCGAGGTCGCGGTGACCGCCCGCCATGGGGCGGTGGGCGTCGGCCGGGCGCGCGCTCACCTCGGCCGGGCGCGCGCTCACCTCGGCCGGGCGCGCGCTCACCTCGGCCCAGCGCGCGTCCACGTCGGCTGCGCCGTCTGGTGTGCCGGGTCCTGGCAAGGCGACCGCCATCGTGCTCCCGTGAGTTCGGGCCGGCCGCCGCACGCGGCCACGCCGGGCGGTGCCCCGGCGCACCCGGACCGTATCGGTCGGCCGGGCCATGGGCGATAGCCCGTGCGTACTACCCGGGGGTCCCGCCGGTCCCCCGCAGCGCCCGCCGCCGGTCGCCGTTCCCCCAGAATGGCGGCGTGGGGATCAGGATCGTCGACCTCGAGCCGGGCACGCTTCCGCCCGCCGCGCTGGCGCGGCTCGGCGAGATCGTCGTCGCCGCGTACGACGCCGTCGACGCGCTCGAGGGCGACGACGAGTACGTTCCCGAGCTGCGCGACGTCGCCCGCCGGGTCCGCGAGGCGGTCGTTTTCGCCGCGCTGGACGAGGTCGGCGGGGTGCCGCTGGGCTGCGTGACGTACGTGCCGGGCCCGGACAACGCCTGGGCCGAGCACCTCCGCGACGGCGAGGCCTCGATCCGGATGCTGGCCGTCGATCCCCGTGCGCAGGGACGCGGCGTCGGGACGGCGCTGGCGGAGGCCTGCCTCGCCCGGGCCCGTGCCGACGGGCGACGGGCGGTCTTCCTTCACTCGCTCCCGGTCATGGCGGGTGCGCAGCGGATCTACGAGCGACTCGGCTTCCGCCGCGCCCCGGAGCGCGACTGGGTCTTCCCGGACTTCCTGCTGATGGGGTTCGTGCTCGACCTGGGGTGAGGCCGGTCCGGTCGTCGCCCCACTGCTTCTCCAGCGGCTGGGTCCGCCGTCAGGCGTGCCGTCCAAACCGTCCGAATATCGGCCACAGCAGTACCGGGCATGGTTGGCGGGACCCGCGTGCCCGGTACCGAGGGCCCGACCGCCGGCGTCGAGCGTGGCGTCTTCCCGCGTGCCCGCCTCGCCTGCCCGTCCCGCGCGCCGGACACGGGTTCCCGGCCCGGTTCGGGCTCGCAGCCGCCGGGACGGCGCCG
>CAZVPS010000097.1:0-8014 GCA_964629105.1 uncultured Anaerolineaceae bacterium | reverse complement strand
CCGGGCGGCGGCGCGCGGCGCCGCCGCTGCGCGCCAGGCCGGCTCGTCCAGGGTGCGCAGGATCGCCCGCGCGAGGTCGGCCGGGTCGTCCGGCTCGTACCAGGCGAGCACGTCGCCGTCGAACTCCGCGCGCGCCGCCGGGAGGTCAGCGGCGACGACGGGCTTCTCCATGATCGCGCCCTCGAAGACCTTCGTGGAGAGGCTCATCTCCGAGAAGCGGTTCCGGCGGATCGGCGAGAGGACAAGGTCGGCGCCGGCGAGGGCGCCCGCGACGGCGTCGAGGGGGATGCGACCGTGGAGGTGGACCCGGTCGGCGACGCCCAGCCGTCCCGCCCGGTCGCGGATCTCATCCTCGCGGTCTCCCCGCCCGTAGAGGTCGAGGGCGACGGGGAGGTCGGGCCGCTCCCGGGCCAGGATCGCGACGGCCTCGACGACGTCCTCGAGGGCGTACAGCGGGGTCAGGGCGCCGGCGTAGGCCAGCCGGAGCACGCCGTCGGCCATGAACGGCCGGCGGGGGTGGGCAGCGGGATCGAAGCGGGCGAGAACGGGTCCGTTGCGGATCACGGCGAGCTTCCGGGCCGGGATCCCCAGCGCGACGAGCCGGTCGTGGCGCGCCTGGGTGACGGACAGGACCCGGTCCGCGACCGAGGCGGCGAGGCGCTCGACCACGGTCAGGACGCCGATCGTGAGCGGGTTCGACGCGCCGGGCCAGCGGGACCGGAAGAACTCCGGCGTCGCCTCGTGGAGGTCAAGGAGGACCGGGACGCCGGCAAGGCGCAGCGGGAGCGCGGCGAGGACGAGGAAGTCGGGCGGCGTGTGGACCTGCACCAGGCCGTAGCGGCGGCGGCGGTGCGCCCGGGCGATGGCGAACGTGGCCTGCACCAGGAACGCCGCGTACTCCGCGAGGTACGTGGCGATGGGCGAGCCCTGGTGGCGCTGGACGTCCAGCCGGGTGATCGCCACGCCGTCGAGGGTGCCCTCCCGTGGATCCCCGGGACGCCGCAGTGACACCACGTCCACCTCGCGCCCCGCGCGCACGAGGGTCTCGGCCTGGCGCCGGACTCGCGGGTCCTCCTCGTAGTAGCTGTGGACGAGCATGGCGACGGGGCGCCGTCGCCGGCCGGGGGTCGGTGGCATCGAGCGCATCCTAGTCGCTGGGCGCCCGCGAGACCGGCGGTCGGGCCGTCGATCAGCGTCCGGCGAGCCACCTCTCGATCTCCGACGCGATCCGCTCTCCGGCGCGGCCGTCCCAGAGGGGCGGCGGCTCGGCCGGCCGGACGAACGACCCGGCGAGGACGGCGGCCACCTCGGCCGGGGCGGATTCCGGGGTGACGAGGCGGTTCGTGCCGTGGGTGATCGTGATGGGCCGCTCCGTGTTCGGCCGGACCGTCAGGCAGGGAACCCCGAGCACGGTCGTCTCCTCCTGGATCCCGCCCGAGTCGGTCACCACGACCGCCGCTCCGCGGACCAGCGACAGGAAGTCGACATAGCCGAGCGGCTCGACGACGCGGATCCGCTCGCCGCCGCGCAGCCCGGCCGCCTCGAGCGTCGGCCGGCCGCGGGGGTGGAGCGGGAGCACGACCGGGACCTGCGCCGCGATGGCGTCGAGCATCGCCACGAGCCGCCGCGCCGCCTCGGGACGGTCGACGTTCGCCGGCCGGTGGAGCGTCGCGACCGCGTACGGCCCCGCGATCCCGAGGGCCGCCCGCTGGCGCCCCGCGTCGAACCGGTCGAGGTTGGCGAGCAGCGTGTCGATCATCGGGTTGCCGACGAGATGGATCCGGTCCGCTTCCACGCCCTCGCGGGCGAGGTGGGCGACCGCCTCGGGGCTGGTCGCGAAGAGGAGGTCGGACAGGATGTCGGTGACCCGCCGGTTGACCTCCTCCGGCATGGTCATGTCGAAACTGCGGAGGCCCGCCTCGACGTGCGCCAGCGGAACGCCCATCTTCGAGCCGACGAGGGCGGCGGCCGTGGTCGAGTTGACGTCGCCGTAGACGATCGCGAGGGCCGGCCGGATCTCGGCGAAGGCGCTCTCGAGCGCGACCATGATCGCCGCCGTCTGGGCCGCGTGGCTGCCGGAGCCGACGCCGAGGTTGAGGTCCGGCTCGGGGAGCCCGAGCTCGCGGAAGAAGACGTCGGACAGGGCGGCGTCGTAGTGCTGGCCCGTGTGGATCAGCGTCTGGGGGAGGCCGCGTGCGCCGAGGGCCCGGATGACCGGGGCTGCCTTCATGAAGTTCGGGCGAGCGCCCACGACGTGGACGAGCGGACGGGGCTCCGAGCGCACGGCGGTCACGACGGGCGCGCCGCCGGGTCGGCCGGGATGATCCTTGACACGCTCCGAACCCTAGCACGGGGACCGACGTCCCTCGGCGCCGCCGTGAACTCCGTGCCGGGGCCGGTCATCGCCCCGCCGGCAGCCTGTGCTACCGTCGGGGCGATGGCACCACCCTCTCCCGGGCCGCGGGGCGTCGGCCGTCCGGTGCGGCTCCGCCTGCCCGGCATGGACCGCGCGCTGGCGCTCCGCGAGGTTCGATCGATTCTCCGCTACCGCAAGCTGGCGGCGTTCCACCGTCTGAGCGGCCGCGCGTCGCAGAAGCTCCGCGATCGCGCGCTCCGCCCGCCGCTCGCGGTCGCGGAGCGGATCGCGGAGCGCGATCCCGGCCACGCCGTCTGGAGCCCCACGGCGGTGCTGCTCTGCTGGGAGGTGGGGCGTACCAAGGACGCTCTCGCCTTCCTCCACCGCGGCCTGGCCGTCGCCGAGCCGACGGCGCTCCTCCGCCTCGCGATGGTCGCCTCGGCCATCGGTCGGCTCGACGCGGTCCGGCCGATCGTCAATCGCCTGCCTGAGGGGCCGCTGCGCCGCCGGCTGCTCGCGGAGCTCGCGCTCGCGTCCGGACGCTACCAGGAGACCGTCGAGCTCGCCAGCGGGCTGACCGGGGCCGCGGACCGCAGGCGCCGCCTCCAGCTCATTGGCCGTGCCAGGGCCGAGCTGCGCGTCCTCGACCCGGCATGGCGGCCGGCCCTCCCGCCCCGCTCCACCGCGGGCTGGACGCCGATGCCGGGTCGCGTGCTCCATCTCCTCACCAACTCGCTCCCGTATCGCCAGAACGGCTACTCCGTCCGGGCCCAGCAGATCGCCCTCGCCCAGCGCGGCGTCGGGCTCGACCCGCACCTCGCGACGCGGGCGGGCTTCCCGCTGACGGAAGGCCGCGCCGGCGCGCCGAACCGGGAGCACGTCGAGGGCGTTCCGTACTACCGGATCCGCCCGGACATGCCGCTCTCCGGGGCGCCCGACGTGCTGGCCACCGAGACCGCGGCCGGCCTCGACGCGCTCATCGCGGAACTCCGTCCGGCCGTCCTGCACCCAACGACCAACCACCCCAACGCCCAGGTCGCCCTCGCCCTCCGCGAGCGCTACCCGCTGCGGGTCGTCTACGAGGTCCGCGGCTTCCTCGAGGAGACCTGGTTCTCGCGGACGGGCGGCGACGGCGCCACCGCCGACCGCTACGTCCTGGGGCGAGCGGTGGAAACCGCCTGCATGGCCGCCGCCGACGCGGTCGTCACGCTCTCCGAGACGATGAAGGCCGATATCGTGGCCCGCGGAATCCCGGCCGAGCGGGTGGTCGTCGTGCCCAACGCGGTCGATCCCGCGCGGTTCGCGCCGCGCCCGCGCGACGAGGCCCTCTTCGCGCGCCTCGGGTTCGAGAGGGGCGAGACCGTCCTCGGCTACGTCTCCAGCATGGTCGGCTACGAGGGGATCGGCTACCTCATCGAGGCGACGCGAATCCTTCGGGACCGGGGCCGGCGCGTCCGCCTCCTCCTGGTGGGCGACGGCGAGGAGCGCGGCGCGCTCGAGGATCGCGCCCGTGCCCTGGGCCTCCTCGACCAGGGCGTCGCCCGCTTCGCGGGGCGCGTGCCCCACGGCGACGTCGGCGCGTACTACTCGCTCATCGACCTCTTCGTCGTGCCGCGCACGAACGACCGCGTCTCGCAGCTCGTCACGCCGCTCAAGCCGTACGAGGCGATGGCCATGGAGCGCTGCCTGGTGGTGAGCGGCGTCGGGGCGCTCCTGGAGATCGTCCAGGACGGCGAGACCGGGACGTCGTTCGCGCCCGAGGACCCGGTCTCGCTCGCCGACGCCGTGGAGCCGCTCCTCGACGCGCCCGGGGAGCGCGCCCGCCTCGGCGCGAACGCGCGAGCGTGGGTCCTGGCGAACCGGACGTGGGCGCGGAACGCCGAGCTCTACCGCGCGCTCTACGAGCGGCTCGGCGCGGTTTGAAGCCGCCGGCCACGCTCCACCTCGCGGAGCGAAGGGTCACGGGGCGGCGAGGCCGGGGCCCGCTCCCCGGGGCACCCGCCGCATCGGCGGCCGACGGGTGTTACCTTTCCAGCCCGTGAAGACCTCCCCGCGGGCGGCCGTGCCGGCCGGCTCCGCCACCGCCCGCCGCCGTCCGCTCGGCACCCTGCGCGAGGGGATCCACGACATCGCCTCGCGCAGGCGGCTGATCCGCTTCCTCGTCGCGGCGGACCTGAAGCGGACCCACGCCGATACCCTCGTGGGCCGGGCCTGGTGGATCCTGGACCCGCTCCTCCAGATGTCCATCTACTGGATCCTGTTCGCGCTGATCTTCCAGCGCAACATCCCCGACTTCGCCCTCTTCCTCTTCGCCGCCATCCTGCCCTGGAAATGGCTCGCCTCGACCCTCGGCGACGCCTCGACGTCGATCTCGTCGCGGGTGGCCCTCGTTCGCCAGGTGCAGTTCCCCAAGCTGGTGCTGCCCGCGGCGTCGGTTGGCGCCGGCATCACCGGGTTTGGGTTCGGCCTCGTTGCCCTGGCGTTCTTCCTGATCCCCTACCACGACAGGATCAGCCCGTGGCTCCTGGCGCTGCCGGTCGTCGCCGCCGTCCAGGCCGTCTTCATCTTCGCGCTGGCCATCGGGATCTCGGCCCTGAACGCCTTCTACCGCGACATCGGGAACATCCTGGGGCACGCCCTGCGGCTCTGGTTCTACCTGTCCCCCGGGCTGTACTCCCTCGACTCGCTGCCGGACGGCCCCGTCCGGACGATCCTCTCGCTCAACCCCATGGCGCACATCCTGGGCGGCTACCGGCGGATCATCTGGGGCACCGAGCAGGTGGCCCACGGGGTCGCCCCCGACTTCGCGGCGCTGGCCGTGGTGCTCGTCGTGTCGCTGCTCCTCCTCGCCCTGGCCATCGTGTGCTTCAAGCGCGCCGAGCCGGCTTTCGCGAGGATCCTGTGACCGACGCGGCGCCGGCCATCCTCGTCCGCGGGCTCGGGGTCCGCTACAACCTGACGCTCACGCGCCGGACGACACTCAAAGCCACCCTGGCGCGCTTCGGACGCCGCTCCGCGGCACTGGGCGCCCGGCATTTCTGGGCCCTCAAGGACCTGGACCTGGAGGTCCAGCACGGCGAGACGATCGGGCTGATCGGGCCCAACGGGGCCGGCAAGAGCACCCTGCTGCTCGTGCTCGCCGGAATCCTGGAGCCGTCCACCGGCAGCATCCTCGTCGACGGGCGGGTGTCGACGCTCCTGACCCTGGGCGCCGGGTTCGATGCCGATCTGACCGGACGCGACAACATCCGTCTCTCGGGCGCCTTCCTCGGGATCGAGGGCAGGGAGCTCGAGGCGCTGACCCCGGGGATCCTCGACTTCGCCGACATCGGCGACTTCATCGACGCCCCGGTCAAGACGTACTCGCTGGGGATGAAGGCCCGTCTCGGCTTCTCGATCGCGACGGCGATCACGCCGGACATCCTGCTGCTCGATGAGGTCCTCGGCACCGGTGACCAGGAGTTCCGGGCCAAGAGCCAGCTGCGGATCCGGGAGCTGATGACGCACGCGAAGGCGATCGTGATGGTCACCCACGACCTCACCTACGTCACCGAGTTCTGCAACCGGGCCGTGCTGCTGGAACAGGGCCGCATCGTCCACGACGGCGCTCCCGACGAGACGGTGGCGCTCTATCGCGAGCGGGTCACCAAGAAGAAGCTGCTGGCGGCCGGGACGTCCGGGCGATTCGAGGACGCCGCCGCGCCGTAGGCCGCGCGACGGTCAGCGCCTCGCGAGGCGGATCAGCGCCAGGAACGCCCCGAGCGCGGCGCCGAAGGCGAGGGCCCCGCGCCAGTCGAGGAGGATCTTCGCCTCGCCGTCGATCCGCCGCGCGACGGCCACGAGGATCCCGGTCGTGGGGCCGGTCTCCACCGTGTTCGCCACGACGGTGCGCACGAGTGCCTGCTCCACGTGGACGTTCTGGGCCAGCACGCCGCGGACCAGGCCCTGCCGGACCGTCGCCTCGCGGGCGACGATGCCGCTGACCGCCCCTCTCTCGACCGAGGCGTGGTTCGCGGCGATCCCGCCGACCACGGCGAGGCGGGCCGCCACGTCCGTGGCGCGGACGCAGCCGATGGCTCCCCGCTCGAACTCGAGGACGTCAACGGTGACGGCGTCGAGCGATCCGGTGACGGGCGTGGCGGCGACGGACTCGGAGATCGACTGGTCGGACATGGTCTTCCCTCGGCGGGGATCGACGCGGGGCTTCGCGCCGGCCGGGTGCCGGGCGGGCAGTCCGCGGGCTTCGCTGCGCCCAGCCTACCTCTTCCGGGGTATTCTCCGCCCGGCATGAGACCCCACCCGCACGCCGGCGCAAGGAGCGGTCGCGCGCGCGCCCGCCCCGTCCTGCTCGCCGTCGCCGTCGCCGTGGCTGCCGCGGCGTGCGGCTCTTCCACCTCGCCGGCGCCGTCCCCACCCGCGAGCACCGCCGCGGTCGGTCCCACGGGCTCCGCGATCCCGGCCACCGCCCCGCCGGCCCCGACTCCGACTCCGACACCCGTTTCGACGCCCGTCCTCGCGGTCGCCCCGCTCACGGGTCGCCTCGTGACGCCGGAGCTCGCGGCGCGCCGCCCGATCGCGGTGATGGTGGACGACCAGTGGGCCGCTCGACCGCAGAGCGGCTTCACGGAGGCGTCGGTCGTCTGGCATGCGCCCGCGGAGGGCGGCATCCCGCGCTACATGATGATCTTCGCGGAGGGCGACCCGACGTCGGTCGGCCCGGTCCGCAGCGCCCGCCTCTACTTCGTCCAATGGGCGGCTGAGTGGAACGCGGTCTACGTCCACGTCGGCGGCAGCCCGCAGGCGATGGCGATCCTCCGCGAGAAGGGGCGGGGCCAGCTCGTCTACGACGCCGACCAGTTCCGCTGGGGCGGCACCTACCTGTGGCGCACCACGGACCGCTTCGCCCCGCACAACGTGTACTCGGACGGGAAGCGCCTGCGGGCGCTTGGCGGGAAGGTCGGGGCGGCCCCGCTCGAGGACGCCGAGCCGGTCTGGAAGTTCGCGCCCGACGCGGCCCTGGACCTCCGTCCCGCCGGGTCCCGGATCGACGTCGCCTACCGCCAGGGTGCGCTCTCGTACCACTACGACCGTCGGTCCAACACCTGGCGGCGCTACGTCGACGGGAAGGTCCAGCGCGACCGAGCGAACGACAAGGTGGTCGCACCGAAGAACGTGGTGGTCATGGAGGTCCGCTTCGGCACCCTGGGCGCGGGCCAGCATGGACGCCTCGAAGCGGCCAACATCGGGAGCGGCCGGGCCTGGATCGCGACGAACGGGGCGATCGTGCGGGGCACCTGGAAGAAAACCTCCGTCGTGAGCCCCACCCGCTTCTTCGATCGCGCCGGGAAGCCCGTCACCCTCACCCGGGGCCAGACATTCGTCCAGGTGATTGAGTCCGGCACGCCCGTCAAGGTGGTCAACGGCCGGCGGACCTTCGATCCCGTGAAGGCGGCCGACCGGGGCGTCCGCTAGGTCCGGGGAGGCTCCGCTAGGTCCGGGGAGCCTCCGCCACCGCGGCGTAGACGGCCCGCGTCTCCCGGGCGACGTCGGCCCACGTACGCCGGTCCGTCCCGGCGTGGGCCGCCGCCGCGGCGGCGATCCCGCGGTGCACGCGGTCGTCCGCCCATGCCGCCCGGAGCGCGTGCGCCAGGCGGTCGG
>CAZVPS010000096.1:0-8079 GCA_964629105.1 uncultured Anaerolineaceae bacterium | reverse complement strand
GGTGGTGGGCGGCCTCCTGGCCACGGCAGCCGATCGGCTCCGGACGGCGGTGGAGCAGCGCTCCGGCGGGTCGTTCGCCGCGACCTACGCCGACGTCGCCCGGGCGGCCGGCGGCCTCCGCTTCGAAGAGCAGTTCACCGGCTACCCGGACATCGCCTGGGATGATGCGACCTACGTCGGCGACGCGTACCCGGCCTTCAGCTGGGCTGCCGCCACGGTCGAGGTGGAGGTGGACCTCGACACCGGCGAGGTGGCCGTCCGGCATGTCGTCTCCGCCGATGACTGCGGCACCGTCATCAACCCGCTGATGGCTGCCGGCCAGGTGGAGGGCGGCACGCTCCAGGCGGTCGGCTACGCCACCATCGAGGAGATGAAGCTGGCCAACGGCCGGTTCCTGAACGACCGGCTCTCCAAGTACCTGATCCCCACCGCGCTCGACGCGCCGAAGATCACGGCCATCCTGGTCGAGAACCCGTTCTCGGGCGCGCCGCACGGCGCCAAGGGAATCGGAGAGCTGCCGATGGACGTGGTCGCACCGGCGGTCATCGCCGCGATCCACGACGCCACCGGCGCCTGGATCCCCGAGCTCCCGGCCACGCCGGAGAAGATCCTCGCGGCGCTCGACGCGGCCGACCGCGACGGAGAGGAGGCCCGGTCGTGACGACCACCGCGCCCACCCGGGCGACCCACTTCATCGTCAATGGAACCCCGGTCGAGGTCGCTGGACCCGGCGGACTGCGGTTGCTGGATGCCCTGCGCATCGAACTCGGCCTCACCGGTACCAAGGAAGGCTGCGGGGAAGGGGAATGCGGCGCCTGCACGGTCTTGGTTGACGGGACGCCGGTGGTCAGCTGCCTGGTCCCGATGGGCCAGGTGGAAGGCCGCGAGGTCCGTACCGTCGAGGGGCTGGCCGATGACGGCCGGCTCGACCCGATCCAGGCTGCGTTCGTCGATTCGGGCGGCGTGCAGTGCGGCATCTGCACGCCCGGCATCCTGATGTCGGCGCGGGCGTTCCTCGACTCCGGCGCCGAACCGACCGACGCGGCGATCCGCGAGGTGATCGCCGGCAACCTCTGCCGGTGCACCGGGTACATGAAGATCATCGAGGCAATCGCGAACGCAGCGACGATGGCGCCGCGCGAGGTGCCGGGCGGGCTGCCCCAGGTGCCGCGCGAGCTCGCCGGCGCCGCGGTCCGCCCCGACGTGGAGGCCGGGTCGGATCTGCGGGTCGGGCCCGCCTTCGTGCGTCCGACCACGCTCGCGGAGGCGTATGCGCTGATGGCGGCGGGCGGCTGGCGACCGATCGCCGGCGGAACCGATGTCATGGTCGAACTCGCGGGCGACGTCTCAGCGGCCGACCAGGCGCTGCTCGACCTGACCGGGATCGAGGAGCTGCGCGGGATCAGGGTCGACGGCGACCGGCTCGTGGTCGGCGCGACGGCGACCTTTGCCGACCTGCGCCGGTCGGAGCTCGTCCAGGCTCACCTCCCGGTGCTGGCGCAGATGGCAGAGGTGTTCGGGGCCACCCAGATCCAGAACATGGCGACCCTGGGTGGCAACGTCGTGAACGCGTCGCCGGCGGGCGACAGCCTGCCGCTGGTGCTGGCGGCCGAGGCCGTCCTGATGGCCGGCGGAGCGGGCGGCGAGCGGGCCATCCCCGCGGCGTCGTTCTTCACCGGCTACCGGACGACGGCGCTCGAGCCGGGCGAGCTGCTCCTTCGGATGGAGTTCCCGCTCGATGCGCGACGGCATCTGCGCTACCGCAAGATCGGCACGCGGCGGGCGCTGGCGCTCGCCAAGGTCGCGCTGGCGGTCGCGTGGCGGCAGGAGGAGGGATCGGCCGCGTGGCACGACGTCCGCGTCGCGGTCGGGACGATCACCGACGTGCCGATCCGGGCACCCAGCGCTGAGGCTGTCCTGGAGGGTGCAGTCCCGGGCGCCGACGTGGCCGACCGGGCTGCCGCGGCCGTCCTCCAGGACATTCACCCGCGGGATGGCCTGCGCTCGACGGCCGCCTACCGCAAGTCCGCCACGGCCCGGGTGTTGCGGCGGATGGTCCTGGACGCGGCGGGGCTGGCGGCGAGGTAGGCGCCGCCGCGCGAGGGGTGGCCACCGTCCCACGGCCGCCAACGCCAACGGCGGGGAGTGGGCAGCCGTCGCCCGTTCTTCGCCGCGCTGACAACGCTCGATTCGATGCCCGTGGCCGCATCACGAGGGCATCACGCACACGGGCGGATGGGCGGGGGAGAGCGATGGTGCGCGCTCGACATCGCGATGATGCGCGCCCGATGCGTCCACGGGCATCGTTTGGCGAAGTGATCTTCGGACTGCGGTGCCGGATTGTCCCCGGGACGCGGGGAGTTGGCCAGCCCTGTCGTCGTTGGCGCTGATGGGACGGTGCTGCGGCGACGGTGGCGGCCGACGCGCGACGGAACGGCCGATCGGTCCCCTGGTGGTGCCCGGACCGATCGGCCGCAGCCCGCGTGGCTGGCGACGAGCCTCCCCGCATGCCGGGACGCCGCCGGCTGGTAGCCGGTGGGCTGTTCGCCGGCTGAAGCGCGACCCGCCACCGTTCCACCCGGTCTGGTGTGCCCTCGTCGAACGTTGAATCGCGTTGAACTCGCGGGTAGGATGCGTTTCGGAGCGCAGGACCCTGCCCGGCTACCGCGCCAGCCGGTATCGGGTCCCGGCGCCGGCCTGGCGGCCGCCATCTCGGTCAGGCGCCGAGCGCGCGCCGGGCCTGCTCGAACTCCTCCCGAGTGATCTCGCCGCTGGCGAGGTGCCGTTCGAGGGCCTCCAGCCCAAGCTCGGCCTCGAGCCGGCGACGCGGTCCGAACACGGCGCGAGCGAGCCCGGTGATCGCGACGAAGAGCACCACGACGGCAGCGGCGAACACCGCCACGCCGATGACGAGCTGGCCCAGATCCATTGCTCCTCCTTCGCCGATCAGGATCGCGCGCCCTACTCGGCATACCCCGGAGGCGCCACCCGCGTGCCGCCGCCGGCGGCAGTCGGGATGTGCGGCAGGGAGCCGGTCACGCCCGCCAGGAGCGTCGCCATCACGGCGGCCGGATGAAGCGACAGGGATTCCTCATCGGTCGCCCCGGTCGGCGTCGCGCCTGTCGGCGTCGCCCCGAGCAGCGCGAGCGTCTCGCGATCCAGGGTCGCCCGGAACGCCGGCGCCGTGTACTCGATCCGATCCCCGACGGCGATCCGGTAGGTCGCGCCGTCGAACCGCCCCTCCATCACCCCGTCGCCCAGGAGCATGAAGGCGTTCGACGGCTGCGCCTCGAAGTCCGCCCGGTCAAGGTAGAGCCGTGGCTTGTCGCGGTACGGCGTCCCGGATGTGGGGCACGCCGTCACGCAGTTGCCGCACTCGTTGCAGAGGTCGGTCAGGACCGCGATCTGGAGTCGCTGGGCGGCCACGAAGGGCGTCGATCCGTGCGCCACGACGGCACCGCCGGAAACGATCAGCGTCGGCAGATCGGCGCGCACCGGCGCCATCTCGTAGGTCATCAGGGCCATGTTGGGGCAGACCCCGACGCACAGGCTGCAGATCGTGTCGCAGTCCAGGCAGCGACTCGCCTCCCGCACCGCCTCCTCGGCGGAGTAGCCCAGCACCGTCTCCTCGAACCCGTCGCGGCGATCGACCGCGCTGACGCGGATCGGCACCCGGTATTCGCGCCGGGCCCGACGGACGACCAGCGCCGGCACGTCCGGCAGGGCGTCGTCCCCAGCCGGCGGGGACCCGGGGACCCCGAACGCGGCCGCGATCGCCGCGGCGACGCGCTTGCCGTCCGCTGCGGCCCGGACGATCGAGGCGGGCCCCCCGCCGGCGACGTCGCCGCCGGCGTACACGCCCGGGACGGAGGTTTCGCACGTCACCGGGTCCACGGCGATGAAGCCGGCCGGTGTCAGGTCCGGCGCCCGGCCGCCGAAGAAGTCGAGCACGGCGTGCTGGCTGATCGCCAGGACCAGGGTGTCCAGCTCGATCTCGAACTCGGAGCCAGGGATGTCGTGGGGAACCTTGCGGCCGGCGGCGTCGCGTTCGCCGCGGTACTCGGTCCGGGTGCACACCAACCCCGCCAGCCTGCCGTCGTCGACGTGGAGGCCGACGGGCCGGGCCAGCTCGATGATCTCGATGTCCTCCTCCCGGATGGCGTGGATCTCCTCCGGATCGGCCGGCATCTGGTCGATGGTCCGGCGGTAGATGAGCGAGACGGCCGATGCGCCGACCCGGCGCGCCGAGCGCGCGCAGTCCATGGCGGTGTCGCCGGCGCCCACGACGCCCACGCGGGCCCCGATCGCGACGGGCCGGCCCTCCCTCACGCTCCGCAGGAAGGTCACCCCGTCGATCACGCCCCGAGCATCCTCGCCCGGGAGGCCGAGCGCCTTCGCCCGCTGGGCACCCACGGCGATGAACGTCGCCGCGAACCCCTCCGCGCGGAGCGCGTCGATCGTGAAGTCGACGCCCGCCGTCGTGCCGAAGCGGAAGTCGACGCCCAGCCGCTCGAGGATCGCGAGGTCCTGGTCGATTTGCGCCTGCGGTAGGCGGTACGCGGGGATCGCCCCGCCGACCATGCCGCCGGCGTACGGGTGCTCCTCGAAGATCGTGACGCGGAAGCCGGCCCGGGCCAGCCACTCGGCGGCCGCCAGGCCGGCCGGTCCGGCCCCGATGATCGCCACGCAAACCTGGGCAGCGGGGGCTGCCGCGGCGGAATCGGCCGGGAGCGGCGCCTGCCGTTGCCCCAGCGCCTGCCCATCCTCGCGCTCCATGATGAACCGCTTGATCTGCCGGATCGCGAGCGGCTGGTCGAGGTGCGTCCGGATGCAGGTGTTCTCGCAGAGATGGTCGCAGACGCGGCCCAGGACCGCCGGCAGCGGGTTGTCCAGGCGGGTGATCCGGACGGCCTCCCGGAAATCTCCGGAGCGCACCGCGGCCATGTAGCGGGGCACCTGCTGGTCGACCGGGCACTCGTCGAGGCAGGGCGCCGCGATGCAGTCGAAGGGGCCCAGCACGCGCAGTGTCTTGGACCGGTCCGTCCGGAACGAGTCCTTCCGGTAGCGCCAGTCGTGCCGGACCTGGTCGGCGTACCGGCGGAGGTTGAATCGCGACCAATCGGCGACCGAGCCGCCGCCGCCGCCGCCGCCGCCCTCGAATCCGGCCGCCCGCGCCGTCCGGCGGATGAAGTCGGCGGTGTCGGACGCGCCGACGGCATCGAACGCGGCGTCCACGTTCTCCGGGTACTGGAGCATCCGCAGGT
The DNA here is from genome assembly GCA_964629105.1 of uncultured Anaerolineaceae bacterium. Lineage (GTDB taxonomy): Bacteria > Chloroflexota > Limnocylindria > Limnocylindrales > CSP1-4 > CTSoil-043. The sequence continues at coordinate 2,815 of CAZVPS010000096.1, read as the reverse complement.
AGCCGCCCGACTTGAGCAGGTCCGAGCAGACGGTGACGGTGCGCATGCCCGCGCCCAGGAGATCGGCCACGTTGAAGCAGTCGGCCCCGCCGGCGAACGAGAGCGGCAGGTCGCCGCGGAACTCCTCGGCGAGGGTGGCGGCCAGGTTCGTCGTGACCGCATGGAGCGGCCGGCCCGAGAGGTACATCGTTAGGTCCCGGTCGAAGACTCCGCGCCAGTTCTCCACCTCGAGGGTGTTGCTGAGCTTGAGGCCGAAGGCGACGCCGCGGGCCGCCGCCGCGCCGCGGAGACGCTGGAACATCGGGACGGCGTCGGCGTACTTCAGGTCGTGCCCGAACGCCGAATCGGGGATCGGCACGTCCGCGAACCCGAGGTCGCCGTTGACGATGCCCCGCACCTGTTCGGCACCCAGGAGCGTCGGGTTGCACTTCACCGACGTGTGCAGGCCGCGCTCCTCGAGCAGGTAGAGCGAGATTCGCTCGATCTCGTCGGGCGGGCAGCCGTGCATCGTGGAGAGGGTGACCGTGTCGGAGAGGCGGGCCGGGATCTCGATCTCGCGGACCGCCGGATACCGCCGGGCGACGATCTCAACGTAGGCCGGCAGATACGCCGACGCGTCGGCCATCGCGTCCAGGTACCACTTCACGTTCGGCCGCAGGATCCCCTCGAGGTTGTACCCGACGCTCATGTTGAAGACGACGCCTGGGCGGTCGCCCGGCCAGCCGAACATGTGGTGGAGGGCGTGGATCATCACCCAGGCCCGCAGGTACTCGTCGAACGACTGGTGGACCTTGAGCTCCTGCGACCACTCGACGTTGTAGCCCTCGTCCTGCACGTCGATGCAGGGCTTGTTGACGTCGAGCTCGTCGAGGGTCTGGATCGTCTTGAGCTCGATCATCCGCGCCCCCACGAGCCACGAGGCGATGATGTTCTGGGCCATCTGGGTATGGGGCCCGGCCGCGACCCCGAACGGCGTCTCCAGCTCCACCCCGTACTCGCGGCGCCGGAAGCGGTGGTCGGCGCGGGGGACGAAGAAGGCCGAGCGGGGCACGTTGAAGAGGGAGCCTTTCTGCTCCAGCTCGGTGAACACCCAGCTCGTGAGCTGCTCCATCGAGAGGGGGTGGAATCGGTCGGACATCGGTGATCCCTCGTCGCCGTCAGAGGCGGGCGTGCAGGCGGGCCGCCTGTTCCCGTGCCCTGGCGCGGATCTCGTCGGCGTCGACCCGGGTCGGCCTGCCGTCGGCGAAGACCACCTCGCCGTCGATCGTGACCTGGCGCGGCATGATCCCGGGGGTGAAGGCGATCTGCCAGGGGTCCATCGGGTCGTAGGACCAGGTGACCTCGTCGCCGCGCGCCTCGGGCACCAGGTCCCAACCGGCCTCGAGCCATGACCAGGCCGTGTCCGGCCCGCAGGTGACGTCGACCGAGCGCTGCAGGACGTAGGCCAGCCGGAACGCCTCCAGGACGTTCCCGCCGATCCCGTCGGTGCCGAGCGCAACCGGGTTCGCGAACCGGGCCGGATTGGCGTACCCGACGGCGTTGTTCAGGTTCGACATCGGGTTGTGGAGGATCGTCCCCTTCAGGGTGTGATCCGTCGGCAGGTGGACGCAGTGGCTGAGCAGCCAGTTGTCCCGGGTAAGGCCGGCCAGCCGGCGCGGCGCGTCGATGTCGCCGATTCCCTCGCAGACGTGGACGTGGACGCCGACCCCCAGGTCCTCGGCCAGGCCGGCGGCGGCGCGCAGGGATTCGTCCGAGCAGGTGAAGGCGGCATGGATGCCCACCAGGCCCCGACCTCCGGCCTTGATGAAGCGCTCGTTCTCGGCGAGACCTCGCCGGGCGCCGTCGGGTCCGTGGCGGTCGGTGATCCCGTAGGCGAGCAGCGATCGAACCCCGACCTCGGCGCACGCCTCCGCGATCACGTCCAGGCTGCCTTCGATGGCGTTGGGGGACTCATGGTGGTCGACGATCGCCGTCGTGCCGTTCTCGAGGGCTTCGAGGGCGCCGAGCATCGCCGACCAGCGGATCATCTCCAGGTCAAGGGCCGCGTCGAGGCGCCACCAGACCTGCTCGAGGATCTCCTGGAAGCTCGTGGGGGTCCTCGGCGGCGCCGGCATCCCCCGGGCGAGCGCCGAATACAGGTGATGGTGGGCGCACACGAGACCCGGCGTGATGGCCGACATCGCTACCTCCCTCCCGGTTCCTCGACGGCCGCCGGTCCGTCCCCGCTGGCGCGGGCATTGCCGGCACCGGCAAGTCGCGGCAGCGCCGCCCGCGCGGCCGCCGAGTCCCGCATCGGGAGCGCGGTCCGACGGATCCCGTCGAAGGCGAAGAGCGCGCCCGCGACCGCGGCCGCCGTCGGCACGAGCACCGCCTCGCCCGCGCCCTTTGCGCCGTACGGGCCCTCCGGCTGGGCCTCCTCCACGATGATCACCTCGACCGGGGGCATGGAGGCGGCCGGCAGGATCCCCAGCGACTTCAGCGTGTCGGTCACGGGCACGGAGCCCTCGGTGACGAACGCCTCGCTGAGCGCCAGCCCCAGGCCCATGTGCACGCCGCCCTCGACCTGGCCCTCGAGGAGCGTCGGGTTCATCGCCCGGCCCACGTCGTGCGCCGCCACCACCCGCGCCAGGCGGCCCTCGTCGTCGAGGATGACGACCTGCGTCGCCCAGCCGTAGGCGAGGTGGGTCACCGGATCCGGGATCCCCTCACCGATCGGCGTCGTCCAGTCGACGACGAACTCCCCGCTGAACTCGTGGCCGGCCAGGTCCTGCGGCAGGCCGCCGGGATGGAGGGCGTCCAGCGCGGCGCGCAGCCG
>CAZVPS010000095.1:0-8103 GCA_964629105.1 uncultured Anaerolineaceae bacterium | reverse complement strand
GCGCCCACGTGGCAATCCTGGACGAAGAGCTCCCTCCCCTCGAGGTAGGAGAACAGCCGCGCCCGGAGCGACTCGTACTTGTCGGCGTCGAAGGGGCGGTTCGTCTTTCCCCAGTGGATCGTCCCTTCGCTTCCGGGCTCCCGGACGAAGAAGCGGTCGTTGGGGGACCGGCCCGTGTACTCGCCGGTCCGCACGACGAGCGGACCGGTCGCCGCCAGGTGCCCTTCGCGTCGCCGCAGGGAATGCTCGAGCAGCGCGGAACGCGAGAGGTTCCACCAGGCGGCCTCGGCCTTCCGGATCCCGTGGAAGGACAGGTCGTCGGCCCGGTTTCCGTTCAGATGTCCACTCAAGGCGACCCTCCTTCTTGCCATCGACCGACGCAAAACGGATCGGACGATTCTACCACTCCGCGCGGCGATGTTCCGCGTGGCGGGGGGCCGGCTTGCTCGCGAGTCAGAGGAACTTCGGGTTAGGCGGTGGATCCAGGACCCTCGCTCTGACGTCGTCCGGAATGAGGAACACGTGAGCCCCGGCAGCGCGATCCTACTTGCTTGCTTCGGGCAACCCCTCCCCGTTGCTCTCGCCGTCCCGTCGCCGCCCGAAGCGGGAGTACAGCGCCGGCACCACCAGCATGTTGAGGCCGGTCGACGACAAGAGGCCGCCGAGGATCACGACCCCCATAGGAGCCTGGATTTCGTTTCCCGGCTTTTCGCCGGCGAGAACGAGCGGGATGAGGGCGAGACCGGCGCAAAGAGCGGTCATGAGGATGGGCGACAGCCGCTCCATGGAGCCGCGCTCAATGGACTGGTCGAAGGGCACGCCCTCGACGTCCTGGAGATGCTCGTAGTGCGAGAGCATCATGATGCCGTTGCGCGTGGCGATTCCGAAGAGGGTGATGAAGCCCACCAGCGAGGCGACGCTGAGCACGCCGCCGCTGAGGAAGACCGCGACCACGCCGCCGATGAGCGCAAGGGGCAGGTTCACCATGATGAGGAGCGCCGTGCGCACATTCCGAAATGCCAGGAACAGCAGCAGGAAGATCCCGGCGATCACGAACATCCCGAGCAAAGCGATGGTCCGCGTCGCGTCGCTCTCGCTCTCGAACTGCCCGCCGTAGACCACGTAGTAGCCCTGCGGCAGCTTGACCTCGCGCTCGACGCCGGCGCGGATGTCGTTGATCACGCCGCGCAGGTCGCGGTCGCCGAGGTTTGCCATGATCACGATCTTCCGCTGCACGTTCTCGCGGCTGATCATGTTTGGCCCCACGTCTTCCCGGATGGTCGCCAGCACCTTGAGCGGCACCTTGATGCCTGTCGGCGTATCGATAAGCGTGTTGCCGATGGCCACCGGATCGGTGCGCTGATCGTCGCGGTAGCGCACCACGAGGTCGTAGGTGCGCTGGCCGTCGAGCACCTGCGAGACCTTCTCGCCGGCGAACATGGCCCCGATCACCTCGGCCAAATCGCCCGCGCGGGCGCCGTAGCGCGAGATGCGGTCGCGGTCGAACGAGAGGATGAGCTGCGGGACGTCGACCTGCTGCTCGACCGAGACGTCCACCGCACCGTTGACCTTCGCCACCACCTTGCGGATCTCCTCGGCGGACGCACGGAGTTGGTAGAGATCGTCGCCAAAAAGCTTGATGGCGATGCTCGCCCGCGTTCCGGAGAGCATGTGATCGATGCGGTGAGACAACGGCTGGCCGATGATGATCACCATGCCGGGGGTGGCCGAGAGATCCTTACGAATCGCCGCGAGGAGATCTCCCTTGGAGCGGTCGCCCATCCTCAGGCGGACGTCGATCTCGGAGGAGTTGACGTCCTGGGCGTGCTCGTCGAGCTCGGCGCGCCCCTGACGGCGTGCCGTGGAGACGACCTCCGGAAATGACAGGAGCGTCTTCTCGATGCGGTAGCCGAGGCGATTGGATTCCTCGAGCGAGGTGCCCGGCAGCGTGATCGCGCTCAGGGTCAGCGAGCCCTCGTTGAACTCGGGCAGGAAGGTCCGACCGAGGAAGGCCCCCAGGACGACAGCGCCCGCGAGCAGCGCGATTGATCCCGCGATGACCACGGCCGAGTGCTTGAGCGCACCTCGAAGCGCCGGCAGGTAGGCGGCCTTGAGCCACCGCACGAGGAAGCTGTCGCCGTGGGTCAGCGCACCGGCGCGGGGCAAAACATAGGAGCACAGCGCGGGCGTCAGCGTGAGGGCCACCAGTAGGGACGCGGCGATGGCCACGAGATACGCAAACCCCAGCGGGGCCAACAGCCGGCCTTCTACCCCGCTCAGGAAGAAAATCGGCACAAAGACCAGCATGACGATCAGCGTCGCGAACACGATGGAGGCCCGGATCTCGCGCGAAGCCTCGTAGATGACCTCGATGCTGGGCCGTCGCTCGGCCTCGGGCCGGACGCGGTTCTCGCGCAGCCGGCGGAAGACGTTCTCCACGTCGATGATGGCGTCGTCGACCAGGGCGCCGATGGAGATCGTGAGCCCGCCCAAGGTCATGGTGTTGATTGTGACGCCGGCCGCCTTCATGGCGAGGACGGAGACGACGAGCGAGATGGGCAGCGCGGCCAGCGAGATGAGCGTGGTGCGGAAGTTGAGGAGGAACAGGAAGAGGATGATGGCGACCAGGATCGCACCGTCGCGCAGGGCGCTCGACACGTTGGAGATCGCGGTCTCGATGAAGTCCGACTGGCGGAAGAGCTGCCGGTCGATCTTCATGCCCTCGGGCAACATCCGCTGGATCTCGTCGAGATTGCGGTCGATCTTGCGTGTGAGGTCAAGCGTGTTGGCGCCAGGCTGTTTGAGCACACCGAGGATCACGGCCGGCTCTGCGTTCGAGGAGCCCTCACCGCGCTTGATGGCGGGGCCGACCACCACCTGCGCGATCTGGCCGACGACCACCGGGACGCCCTCTCGCACGGCGACGACGGTCCTCTCGACATCCTCCTTGGAGCCGACACGCCCGAGGACGCGGATGAGCCGCTCCTGGGCTCCCTGCACGAGGAACCCACCGCTCGAGTTCTGGTTCGACCCCTTGAGCGCCTTCATGACCTCCTGCAGGCTGACGTTGAACGCTTGCAGCTTTTCGGGCGCCACGAGGACCTGAAACTGCTTCACCCCGCCACCGATGGGGATGACCTGCGCAACACCGGGGATTGAGAGCAGCCGCTTGCGGATAACCCAGTCCGCCGTCGATCGGATCTCCAGCGGCGAGTGACGGTCGCTCTTGAGGCTCAGAAAGAGGATCTCGCCCATGATGGAGGAGATCGGTGCGAGCGTCGGCGAACCGATCCCGGGCGGGATCTGCGAGGCCACGAGCTGGAGCTTTTCATTGACGGTCTGCCTGGCGATGAAGATGTCGGTGCCCCAGTCGAACTCGACCCAGACGACCGAGATGCCGATGCCTGAGGCCGAGCGCACCCGGCGCACGCCGGTGGCTCCGTTCACCGACGACTCGAGGGGAAAGGTGACGAGCGCTTCGACCTCCTGCGGCGCGAGCCCGTGCGCCTCGGTCAGGATGGTGACGGTCGGGGCGGTCAGATCGGGAAAGACGTCGATGGGCATGCCCGCCGCGGTGATCGCGCCGTAGATCGAGAGCGCGATCGCGGCGACGACGACGAAGAGGCGGTTCTTGAGCGACCACCGGATAACGCCATCCATCATGATCGCACCCTCAATGTACGTGTCCGGTCTGGGGGATGGCCCCGGACGCGGCAGTAAGCTTGATCTCGTATGCACCCTTGGTGACCACGCGTTCCCCGGCCGAGAGCCCCTCGCGGACGCCGGTGAAGCCCCGCTCGCGAACCCCGATGGTGATCGGGCGGCGCTCGAAAACCTCGCCTTCCACCTGGACGTAGGCCACGAGCTTGCCCCCGTCCTCGAGCACCGCCGCATCCGGGACGGCCAGGCCGTTCTGGGGTTCTCCCGTGGAGATGCCGACCTTGGCGAACTGACCGATGCGCAGCTTCCCCGCGGAGTTGGTCACCTCGAAGATCACCGAAACCGTGCGGGTCAACGGATCAAAAACCTTCCCGACGGTGATGAGCTTGCTGTTCCGGGCGTCGATGACGAAGGGCGCGGCGTAGCTCTCGATGGTGAACCAGGCCGATCTGCTGCCCTCGACCTTGGGGATGTCCGGCTCGAAGACGCGAGCATCCAGCCAGACCCTGCTGAGGTCGATGATCGTGAAGAGGAGCTTGCCCTCCTCGACGCTTTCCCCGGAGGCGACCGCGGAGGCGACCAACGTGCCGTCGATCGGCGAGCGGACCTGGAAGGTGTTCTGGCCGCCTGTGTATAGTCCGGCCGCACCGGCGCTGTACTGCGTGAGCCGCCCCTGGGCGGCGCCGAAACGCGCCCGGGCAACTTCGACGCGAGCACTCGCGTCCTCGACATTGCGCTCCGAGACCGCTTGTTCCTTGAAGAGCCGCTCGGCGCGCCCGAGTTGGGCCTCGGCCGCGGTCAGCTCGGCGCGTGCGGCCTGAACCTCGGCGTCGAGCGAGGAGCGGTCACCGCCCGCCGAGAGACGGGGGGAGATCGAGGCGAGGGTCTGTCCGGCCTTGACCGCCATACCGATGACCGGTGCGGGCGTGGCGAGGCTCACGCGTCCTGTTGTCGGCGATGTGAGGCGGGTCTCCTTGCCGGCGACGGGGCGGATCTCGGCGTTGGCCAGCACGGACGCCTGAAGCGCCTGCTCTGACACCGCCGCCGTAGCGAAGTCCGTCTTCCACTGCTGTTCCTTGGTGAAGACTATCCTCTTGCCGCCTCCCTCCTCCGCGCCCTGCGCGGCGACCGCGGCCTTGACGTCCGGAAAGACCTCGCAAGGCCCGGCGTCGATCTCGTCGGTCGCCTGTGGGCTCTGCATCAAGAGCGACAGCGAACACTTGCCGGCCTTCACGGGTCGAACCACGGCGCGGAAGATGCCCGGGCTCGCGGGTTTGTCGGCCCGCGCCGTCACCGTCGTGCCGTCTTCCATGCGTAGGACCAGGGTCATCCTCCCCTCGGTGACGGGTTTGAAGGTGGGCATCGCCGTGATGTGTGCGGCGAACTTCCCCTCGCGGCCGACGGTGGGTGGTTCGTACTCCATGAAGAGCTCCGTCCCCTCCGTCCAGCGGGTCACGGAGAGGGCCGGGAGACCCTCGGGTTCATGAGGCTTTGTGCCGTGCTCGGGTTCGCCCTGGCGGCAACCGATGGACAGAAGAAGCAGGATGAGGATGCAGGGACGAATCATGGATTACCTCCGGGGCGAATCATGGATTACCTCCAGTGCCGAGACCGCGGGCACGCCACATCTCGAGCTCGGCCAAGCGCGCCTGTAGCCGAAGCTCGACGGCGCGGAGCCTGATCCCGCGCGCGGTTCGATAGGCGTCGAGAAGCTCGAAGACCGGGCGCTCGCCCTCCTGGTAGGAGATATCCGCGCGCCGGACGAGCAGGTCGAGTCGAGGCAGCAGGGTCTCTTCGAAGCGGCGGGCCCGCATGACCGTTTGGACGAGGACTTCGTTGCCGGTGTCCACCTGAACGAGGATCTGCTGCTTGATGAGCCGCTGCTCGGCTTGAGCCGAGTGCAGGCGGGCGCGAGCGCGCTCGGCGTCCGCTTGCCCGTAGTCCAGGAATGGCAGGCTGACCGTGAGGCCCGCCACGTAGCCCCCGCGAGTATCCGTGTCTATGATCATGCTCTTGGCGCCGCCGGAGAGGTTCAACGTCGGGACCCATCCGCGGGCTGCGGCCTGAAGCTCCTTTTCTGCTTGGGCGACCCGTAAGCCTGCAGCCCGGTAGTCGGGGCGCGAGGCGAGGAGCATGGCGCTCGGGGTGCCTCCCGTCAGGGCCGGGAGCGCCAGCGCATCGCTCGCGTCGAAGCGTGCCTCGGGTACGCCGGCGAGGAGCCCAAGCGCTCGGCGGTCTGCCAGGAGCTCACGCTCGGCGTCGGCGATCAGGTCGCCCAGTGACTCTGCCTCGAGCGCGAGGCGGTCGAGGTCGTACCCCGAGGCATCTCCGGCGGCAGTGCGGGCTTTGACGGCTTCCACCAAGCGCCCGAGTGCGGCCCGCTCCCGCAACAACTCTTCGAGCTTGAGACGCGCAGACGCTGCCCGCAGGTACACGCCGAGCGCGTCGAGGAGGATGCCTTTCTCGTCTCGCTCGGCAGTCTGGCGGGCCGCACGAGCGCCGAGCTCGGCGCCCTCGACTTTCAGGCCCCGTCGACCGGAAATCTCGAGCGGGAACTCCAAGCGGAGGATGTTCTCGGGAAGGCGGCGCGGAGCGGCGAAGATCTCCTCCCGGTCATAGGCGAGCGAGGGATTGGCCCAAAGCCCGGCCGCCGTCACGGCCGCCGACTCCAAGGCGACGTTGCCCTTGAGCATTTCGAGCCTAGGGCTCGACTTTTCGACCATCCCCAGAAACTCCGCGGCAGTCAGAGCCGGCGGCTTGGAGATCGGCTCCTCCGCGATTGCCGGTATCGCCGCGCCCAGGAGAGCCAACGCCGCAAAGAGGAGACCACGAAGCACCGGCGCCAAGCCTACTACCGTGAATAGTAGGCATGGACGAACCGAATCCTTTGCACGAAGGCGCGTCATCGTTCACCCCAGGATGGTTTCGAGGAGATGGTGGAGCTGGTCAGAGAAGACCACGGACACGAGGGCAGCGCCGACGCCCGCGCCGAGGAAGCACCAGGAAAGACAAGTCGCGCCGAGGGCGCCGTCCGGCTCTCCGTCGAGCAGAGATTGCACGCGGTCCGTCACGCTGCACGCGGCGGCGAAGAGCGCGCCCGCGGGGGCCTGTCCGCGATCCGTTCCGCGAGCCAGCACGATGATGGCCCCGGCGACAATGCTCGGTCGTCCGACGGCGTCAGCCGCCCGGCGGTCGCAAATCCGCTCGGCCGTGCGGTCCCAGAGCCGCAGCGCGCGGGAGGCGAAGCCGGGCGCCGCGAAGCAGGCGGACAGCGCCAGCAGGGCCCGACGCCAAAGGTCACCGCCCGTGACGTGGGCAAGCTCGTGTTCGACCACCGCGCGGCGCTCGTCGGGACTGAGCTGCTTCCAGGCGCCGCGGGAGATGACGACTGTCGGCGAGAGCGCGCCGGCCGTAAAGACGATCGGTTCTTCGAGAGGGATCAGCACGCAACGGCTGCCGACCTCGAGCGGATCGCCCATTCGGCGAAAGCGCCACGCGACCCGCTGTGCCCCAGCGTGAGCCCACCCGATCTGAAACAGGCGAACGAGGACAAAGCTGCCGACCACGGCTAAAAGCTCGACCGCCCATGGCCGGGTCGCCCACTCGGTTCCATGCAGCAGGCAAAGGTGCATGTGATGTGAATGCGCCTCACAGTGGTCTGTGCCGGCGAGAAGAGCTCTCGCCGAGTCGAGGGATAGGAAGCCGACCAGTGTCAGAGCAAAGGCGGGCGGCGCGAGCAGCATGAGCGCGGCGGCCCGCTTCTCGGCCCGTGCGCCCAGGGAGCGGAGCAGACGGCCTGCGAGCTGCAGGGCAAGCCCCAGCGCCAGCGAGATGAGCACACTCGCCACAAGGAAGACCAGCGCGAAGGCGATGAGGCTCGGCGCTGTCACTTGCCGTGCCTCCTTCGCTCCGAGACGAGCGCCTCAAGCCGCGCGAGGTTCGACTCGTCGATATCCGCTGCCGCGTCGACAAACGCCGCCAACACGTGGTCGGCGTCCGCTTTCTGTGTGATCAGGCTCGAGATCGTGCCCTCCAAGACTCGCCGCCGGTAGTCATCCTTGGTCATCGCCGGCTCGTACATGAAGGCGATGCCGTCCTTGTGGCGCTGGAGGAGCCCCTTCTTGAAGAGGCGGTCCAGCGTCGTCATCACGGTCGTGTACGCGGGCTCATGCTCCCCGCGCAGCAGCTTGCAGACCTTGCGCACGGTCAACGGGCTCCTCTTCCAGAGCGCTTCCATGACCTTCTCTTCGAGCACGCCGAGAACCTTGGCCGACTGATTAAACGTCCGCATGCCCGGATCGTACGGATCTTCCCTACTATTGTCAATAGTAGCCCTACGGCCCTGTGGCCCTACGGCCAGGATCCACCGCCTGTTACCGCATAAGGGAGACCGCCCAGCCGTGCTCGTCGTCGCCCACCAGCGTCCGCTCCGGGTCGGCGGAG
>CAZVPS010000094.1:0-8120 GCA_964629105.1 uncultured Anaerolineaceae bacterium | reverse complement strand
CACTCGGAACCAGTGCCGCTGGTCGCAAACCGCCCGGCGCGAACACGCCGGCGTGCGCAAGGGTGCGGGAATGTCACTCGGCCGAATCTCGCTCGGTAGGCTTTCAGGCTGCGGGCCGGCGGTCAGTTGTGGCATTGTGGGCGCCGAGCATCAGGAGGATGGCGATGTCCATGTCGATCCAGCTCGTCTTCGACACCGCGGAACCGGCTCAACTGGCTCAGTTCTGGGCCGAAGCGCTCGGTTACCGGCTCCAGCCCCCACCGGGTGGCTTCGATACGTGGGAGTCGTTCCTGCGGGAGCAGGGCGTTCCCGAGGAACGATGGGAGGACGCCTCGGCGATCGTCGACCGCGAGGGCAAGGGACCGCGGATCTACTTCCAGCGGGTCCCCGAGGGCAAGACCGCCAAGAACCGGATGCACATGGACCTCAACGTGTCGGGCGGGGACGGGCTCCCCTTCGACGAGCAGAAGCGGCGGGTTGATGCCGAGGTCGCGAGGCTCAAGGCGCTCGGTGCGACGGACGAACGCGGCGCGATGGAGCGCGACGGCGAGTACTGGGTGCGGATGAACGACCCAGAGGGGAACGAGTTCTGCGTCCAGTAGGCGGATATCGAGTGAGGAGCTGCCTGCCTGCGGCAGCGTCATCCCACCAGCATCGACCCGAAGCGGACCGGGATGCCCGTCTCACCTGTGATGCATAGGAGCCATGACCGAGGTTTCGATCCGCGAACTGCGCAACAACGGTGGCGAGCTGGTCGAGCGTGTCGCCGCCGGCGAGCGCGTCGTCGTCACCCGCCGCGGCAGGCCGGTGGCGGAGCTGCGCCCCATGCGGTCGGGTCGGCTGACCGCCGCCGCGCTCCTGCGGCGTTGGCGGCGCCTGCCGCCCTTGGACGTCTCAGCGTGGCAGCGCGATCTTGACGAGGGGATCGATCCAACCGCCTGACAACGAACGGAGCCGGCTCATCGCCGTCCAGGCGGCCAGCTGCCTCGGGCATCGATCCCCGAAGAACGCTACCCGAACAGCTCCTGCTGCTCGGCGGCCTTCTTCTCGACTCGCTCGGCCTGCTGGTACGTCGGGAGGACGAGTAGCGGGAGCGACGGCCGTCGTCCGTCGAGGAGCTCGCGGATCGTGAAGATCTGCACCCGCGGGTACTCCCTCTTGGAGAGCTCGGAGTAGAAGACCCCCGCCGACGCGGCCTCCACGAGCATCGGCTTCGACGGCTCCTCCAGGGTCAGGAACACGCCGAGTGGAGCGGCTTCGCGGTGCATCGTCCCGATGAGGTCGCGAACCTGGGCGACGTTGACGTGCCCGCTCTTGACGGAGACCAGCACCGGGCGGACCTGACCTCCGGCGTCGGTGAAGGTGATGCGCCCGTCGATCCCGGAGTCCGCGCCCTTCTTCCGGTCGCCGACCGGCTGCGCGTCGATCAGGGAGAGCGCCCAGTACTGGAACTCGTACCGGCCTTCGAGGGACTGGGCGGCCAGCATCCGGGCGCCCTCGACCTCGTTCGGCTGGCCGATGACCTTGACCTCGCCGAGCTCCGGGAAGGAGTCACGGAGACGAGCTCGCATGACGGCGATGGAGAGGTGGGTGATGTCGATTCCGACCCACCGGCGGCCGAGCTTGTGGGCGGCGACCGTCGCCGTCCCGCAGCCGCAGAACGGGTCGAGTACGACGTCACCGGGGTTGGACGCGAGGGCGATCACGCGTTCGAGGAGGGCAAGAGGCTTCTGCGTCTCCCAGCCAAGACGCTCGCGGGCCATCGAGTTGACCGCGGGGATGTCGGTCCAGACGTCGCCGAGGGGGATGCCCTCCTGCTCATCGAGGTAGCGCTTGAAACGAGGGACCCCGCCGCCTCCCTTGGGGACGATGACGAGCCCCTGACGATCCGCCTCCTCCATGCGGTCCCGCGTCCACCGCCACGTGCGGAGGACCCCCTTGAACTCGTACCGGAGGTTCGGCCGGTCCACATTCGGGTTGAGGAGGCTCGTCAGCTGATAGCGCCTGCCGTCCGCGTCGCGCAGCGAGTACTTCTCGGCCGTCCTCCCGGGGTCGTGGGGTAGGTACTGGGGGTTCCACGAGACCCGGCTCCCATCGCGGGCGTAGGCGAGCAGAACGTCGTGGTTCCGCGGGAGACGGCTCCGAGCGAGGCCTTTCGGCGTCGTCCGGAGCCAGATCACCTCGTTGACGAAGTTGCGGACGTCGAAGATCGCGTCGAGCACGAGCTTGAGGTAGTGGCTCGCCGTCGGGTCGCAATGGAGGTAGAGCGAGCCGGTCGGCTTCAAGACTCGGTGGAGCTCCACGAGCCGGACGGTCATCTCCACGAGGTAGGCGGTCATCTGGTTCGTCCCGAGCCCCTGTCGGAGCGCCCCGATGATCGCGGCGACGGCCTCCGGGACGCGCCCGCGGTGGAGGCTCGTGTTGGTCAGGTAGGCGTAGACCGACTCGACGCCCGGCCCCCAATGCCACGTGTCCTCGAACGCGAGCAGCTGGGCGTCCGACTTCCGGCCGGACTCGTCGCGGAAGATGACGTTGTAGTCCCGGTTGGAGCTGAACGGCGGGTCGAGGTACACGAGGTCCACCGACTCGTCCGGGACGTACCGCCGGAGTATGTCGAGGTTGTCCCCGTAGTAGAGGGCGTTCGTCTCCACGTTTGCAGCCTATGCGATCGAAGACGCGCCGACCAAGCCGATTCGCGAGCGTCGCATGACGCCGCTCAATTATCGGCAGCCGGAGACATGTCGGCCGGGGCCTCGTCCTCGACGACGGCCAGATCTTGGATCCGCGGGTCGTCTTCTGGGGCACGCGCCTTGACGATCTCCAAGTACTCCCGGTGCAGCCTCTCGGCATCTTCCAGCAGTTTGTCCCAGGTCACGACGAAGATGCCGTCGTTCCGCAATCGGCGCTTCTCCTCCTCCGCGTCGGCCCGGAGCCGGCCATACACGAGGCAGCCCTTGATGTCGCGGTTCGAGTGTGCCGGGTCGTTCGACTCCCGTTCCCGGGTCCGCAGGTAGTCGACATACCTCGTCACCTGCTTCAGCTCGTCCAAGCCGATGAGGTCTCCTGGCCGCTTTAGCTCGGCGACCACGGCCAGTGAGCTGTCCGCGACGCAGAAGAAGTCGAGCCGCTTGCTTCCGTCGTTCCCGTCGTAGTCGGTGTCGCCCTGCACGTCGAAGTGTTCCGCCAACACCTTGTCCAGGCTGCGCTCGTGCTGCAACACGTCCCATTGAGGATTCATCAGCCAAGGCCGACCTCGCACGAAGTCCTGCATGTCGGGCTTCTCTGGCGCCTTCGCCTTGATCAACGCGCGGAACTTGCGGATCACCTCGATACGGCCGCGGACAGTCTGGGCGACGGAGATCGCCTCCAGTACGTCCCACTCCTGGAACAGCCGAAGGAGCTCCTCCTGCGCGCCGTCGTCGGTGGCGCTGATCGCGCGGATCAGCTGCATGAACGTCTCGTTCTCGTATGCCTTGAAGAGGACCCCGACCAGCTCGTCGAGACGCTGGTCGTCGATCGTGTCGATCGACGCCAGCTTCATGATCGCCGCCCGCAGCTCCCGCTGCTCGCGTTCGGGGAACTTCTCGAGCCGATCGAAGTACGGGGTTGTGTCTCGGAGGTGTCGCTCGTTCTCCTTCTGTCGAGCGTTTGCCCACTCGGAGAGCAGGTCCCTGATCTTCCGCTGGCCCCACTCGAGGAGCGGCCGGGCGCGAGGGTCCTCCCAAAGGACCGACGCGCGGTTGGTGGCGATGAGGTCGACCGCTTCGTCGAGGAAGTCGGCCTGCACCTCGCCGGTCATGTACTGCATGCCGTGCTGCCCGTGGGCACCGCCCGAGAGGTCGAAGTAGAAGGGTGCCTGTACGAGCTTTCCCCGGGACAAGACCGAGACCCCCCGTGCCTCGTCGTCAGGGATTGGCTTCTTGGTGAAGCCCACCCACCACCTGATCGTCCCGGCACCCTCGACATCGTCAGCGCCTAGCCCTCCTTCCACGGGGAACCGGAACTGGAACTCCATCTCCTCCTTCGTGAGCGGCTCCCCGTTCAGATGGACGAGGAACTTGCCGGACAGGACGGCGAACCGGCGGCTCATGCTGACCCGAAACAGGCGAGCGTTGACGGTCTTCCTGAGCTGCACGCGCTTCAAGACGACCAGGGTCCCCTTCGCCATGGAGTCGTCCGCCTGCACCGGCCTGTCGTGGATGACCTCCGGCTCGTATGGATCCGACACAAGCGGCGTGTCGGTCCCCTTCACGATCTGCTCGTAGTCCATCCGGAACGCCGTGAGCCGACCGTCCTTCGCCGTCCACACTTCGACCACATGGGCCGCCCCGAACCCGGCGAGCTTCCCGAGGCCCTTTCTTCCCATGACCGGTCGGCCTCCGGGCGTGTATGTGATCCCGCTGGCTCGCCGGTCTCGACCCACTACCAGGTAGAGGTTGTTCGCCTCATCGAAGGTCATCCCCGTCCCGTCGTCACGGACCCGGATCTCCGAGGTCCCCTCGAAGGGCTCGTCGAGCGGGATCTCGATCCACACGTTCGCCGCGTCCGCGTCCCACGCGTTGGCTACCAGCTCGGCGATCGCTGGGACCGCCCCGGCGTACATCTGGAGACCGAGGTGTCGGACGAGGCCCCCGGAGAAGCGCATCCGGAGCGTGCGGTCGGTATTCTCTTCTGGTTGTCCTGCCACGGACGATTCCATGGCTGAAAGCATAAGCGGGTGCCGAGCGGTCCTGTGGGTGTCGCGCGCCGTCGTTTGTGATCGGGCTGCGTATCAACCTGCGTCGCAGCGCCTCCGGACAGTTACTCTTAGCGCAGTCCCTGCCCTAGTCCTAGGTTCCCAGCATGAGAAGAGCGTTGCGCCCGAAGGTCGTCGATCTGTTCGCGGGCGGAGGGGGCCTTTCGCTTGGCTTCGTCGCCGCAGGGGCCGATGTCGTTCTGGCCGTTGAGGCCAACAGATGGGCGGCTGCAACGCACAGGGCCAACCATCCCGACACGCTGGTGCTCAACGAGGCCATCGACGATCAATGGGACGTCCGCTCCAAGCTGGACGAGCTACTGGGTATGGACGAATGCGATGTCCTCGTTGGCGGTCCGCCGTGCCAGGGCTGGTCGACCCTAGGTCATCGAGCGAACGACGGTCGCCGACAGGTCATGAACGCGGCCGTCCAGCTGTTCCTGCGCCAGGCCGAGCTCCTCCGCCCGCCGGCCGTGCTCATGGAGAATGTCCGAGGCTTGGCGGTCAAGGACGGCGGGCGGCATCTGATCGCCGCTGAGAACCGCCTTCGCTCGGCCGGATACCGCGCCGTCACTTTCGATGTCCGCGCCGCTGACTTTGGAGTCCCTCAACTCCGACACCGTGTCTTCCTCGTCGGGATCAGGAATGACCTCAACCTCGACTTTGCCCTTCGGGCCACGCGGTCCAAGAAGCAATGGCTGTCCGTATGGGACGCTATCGGCGACCTCCCGCCCCTTGCGGCTGGAGGCCACGCCGGCGCCTATGAGCGCGAGCCGCGGACGGCGCTACAGAAGCGGCTCCGACGGGGATCGAGTCGTCTCACCCTCCACGAGGCGCCGGACCACTCGTCCCGCATCCTTCAGGTCTTGGGCGCTCTCCGTGGAGAGGGCTCCTCTCGGTCGGACATCGAGGGCGAGCTTGGGCTGACATCCGGCTTCCACAACACGTACTGTCGCCTTCGATCTGACGAGCCGGCGCCCGCGATCACGTCGTCCGCCGGTCGGGTCTCCAGCGGCCGCAACGCACACCCGTTCGACGACCGTGCGCTCACCCCACGTGAAGCTGCTCGGCTACAGACATTTCCTGACACATACCAATGGGTCGGCCCAGGGCGATGGTCCATCTACGAGCAGATCGGCAACGCCGTCCCACCAGTCCTCGCGCAGGCCGTGGCAAAGCAGCTCCTCTCGCTGCTCGCCCCGACTCTCGGGCGCACGTTCGACGTGGTCGCCTGACGATCGTGTCACGCGGGGCGTCGCGATCGGCCACGACATGAAACCTGGCGACGCTGCATACCCCAACCCGACCAGCGCGGCGGCGTCGGCCATCATGCGAGCGAACCCGCCTGCCGACACGGCGCCCGAGATTCGTCTTCGATCGGCGCTGCACCGCGCTGGGCTGCGGTTCAGGAAGAACCACGCAATCTCGCTGAGAGACGTTCGCGCTCGCCCCGACATCGTATTTCCGAGCGCCCGCGTCGCCGTATTCCTCGACGGTTGCTTCTGGCATCGCTGCCCTGAGCATGGCTCCGCGCCCAAGTCGAACAACCACTACTGGGCCCCCAAGCTCGCCCACAACGTCGAGCGAGATCGACGAATCGACGACGCCCTATCAGCGGTCGGTTGGACGGTCGTCCGAGTCTGGGAGCACGAGCCGCCCGAGCAGGCGGTCGATCGCGTCGCGAGGGTGGTGCGTCGCTGACCCTCCCGTTCCTGCCACTACGATTAGCCTTCCTTGTGGTCGGAGTGCTTACCGAGCGCGCGGAGGTCGATTCCATGATCCTGGCCCGGACCCTGGGGGACCGCGAGAACGCTTTGGCTCGCTACCTTCGCGCTCAGAGGCGGGCCGCAGCCGGCTCCTCGCCCGTGACCTCGTCGACGATCCCGATGACGACCGTGCGGATCGGGGCGCCCGGGGCGCCCAGGACCTGGCGGGCCGAGTTGCCCTCGTCGAGGATGAGGACGGTCTCGCCGGCGCCGGCGCCCACGGTGTCGACCGCGATGAGGTAGCCCCCCGCGGGCTTCCCGGCCGGGTCCAGCAGGTCGCACAGGAGCAGCGTCCGGCCGTCGAAGGCGGGGGCGTTGATGGTGGACACGACCGTCCCGACGACCCGGCCGAGCTTCATGGCCGGCGCCCCGGCCGGCGCCCCGACGACGCGCCACCCGACGGTGCCCCGCCCGGCACGCTCCCGCCCGGCTCGCCTCCCGCCAGCGCCGCGACCGCGTCGACGATCCCAACGATCGCGTGGTCGACCGGGACGAACGGGTCGGGCATGGCCTGGGCGGCCTCGCGGGCAGCCACGAAGTAGACGAGCTCGCCCGGGCCGGCCATGTGAACCGCGTCCGCGGCGACGAGCTGGCTTCCCACCGGCCGCTGGTGCCGGTCGAGCGGCTGGATGACGAGGAGCTTCACGCCCTCCAGGCCGGGCGACTTGATGGTGGCGACGACGGTGCCGATCACGCGGGCGAGCTGCACGCCGGGCTACCTCCGCCGGCGGCGATGAGCCGCGGGCGTCCCGGCTGCAGGGGTCTCGCCGCCCGAACCCCGCACTCGGGGCGCGAAGCGGGCGTCGGCGGCCAGGTTGTCGGCCATCTCGGCGTGCAGCCGGGGAATGACGCGCCACGCGAGGCCGGGCGACCCCGCGATCCGCCCGACGCCGATCTCCACCGCCGCCTGCACGTCGGCCACCAGCCCGTCGAACAGGAGATAGCCCTTGCCCCCCAGGTCGTCGGCCAGGCGGATCTCGAGGAGCTGGACCCGGGCGCCCTTGAGCCCGGCGTCGGCGGCCTCGATGATCGCGGCGACCGTGGCGGTCTCGATGACGCCCAGCGCCTCGCCCGCGGCCGCGCGGCGCTCCCCGCGGATGGCGGCCACGAGGTCCGGGTGGACGTTGGGGAGGAAGACGACGTCGAGGACCGAGGATGCCCCGACCTCGCGGCCGGCCTCGAGCGCCTCCTCGACGTCCGCAACCGCGCCGCCGACGAGGATGAGGTACTTCCCGGGGTGGACCGTGCCGGCCCGGATCACGTCGATCGGTGCCCGCTTGGCCATCGCGTCGCCGGCCTCGATGCCGGCGGCGATCGAATCCAGCTCGAGGAGGGCGAGGGCCGGCTCCAGGGCGAGGGCCGGCTCGATCGCGGGCAGGGAGTCCATCGTCAGACGATCCGCAGCGCGCCGACGACGGTGATCCGCCGCTCGCGCGAGAAGGTCCGCGGCCGCGTGAGGCCATCACCGGATGGGCTGGCGATGGAGAACGAGGTGAAGCCCTCGCCGCCCTCCCCGAGGCCCGCGTAATTGGGCCCGTTGGTCACGAAGATGCTGCAGTTCATCGCCCGGGCCATCTTCGTGATCGTCTCCACGTTCGTGGAGTGGATCGACGCGGTGT
>CAZVPS010000093.1:0-8126 GCA_964629105.1 uncultured Anaerolineaceae bacterium | reverse complement strand
GACCGCGAGGTCGAGGTCGACGCGGCGGCGATCGCGCGGGCCCTCGCGGGCGTGCGCGAGCAGCTGGAGGCCATCAAGACGCTCAAGAGCAACCTGACCTCCATCAGCAACGCGACCAAGGGCGTCTGGACGGGGCTCGACTCGCTGCGGGCCGGCATCCTGGTCAAGGTCGCCGACGCCGAGGCGGAACTCCGCGCCGCCGGGTAGCGGCGCATCGCCGCCCGCGCCGCGGCGGCCCGCCACATCCGGGCCCGGCGGGCGGGCCCGACCGTATCCGGGCTCGGGCCCCACCATATCCGGGATCGGGCGGCGTCAACGGCGGGGGCCGTCGCCGTCAGGTCCCTGGGACTGCACACCGGGGCGGCCATCGGGTCGCCCCGGTGTCGCGTGTTGGGGAGTGGGGTGGCGGGGCGCGGCGCGCTGGGCCCGGTAGGCCGCCGGTAAGCCGAAGTGAAGCGCTCGACGCTATCGTCGCGAGGATGTATACATACATCATGGACCGAACCCAGATCTACCTCACCGCCGAGGAGAGCGCCGCCCTGGAACGGGCCTCGATCAAGACGGGCAAGACGAAGTCGCAGCTCATCCGCGAGGCGATCGACGAGAAGTACGCCACCCGCCCCTCGCTCGAGGAGTTCATGGCAGCCCTCAACGGCGCCTTTGGCCTCTGGGCCAATCCGGAGGGCGATGCGGCCGTGAAGGCCATCCATGCGGGCCGCCGCGCCGAAGCCCGCCAGACGAGGCGGCGGATGCGCGCCCTGCAGGCCATCCAGACCGACGATGAGGCCCGGGGACTCGACGATGCGGCTCGTCGTTGACGCCGACGTCCTGATCGATGTCCTGCAGCGGGTCGCGCCCGCGCGGGACCTCCTGTCCTCCGCTCGGACCCGCGGGGAGACGCTGATGAGCGTGACGCCGGTGCGGACGGAGGTCCTTCGCGGGGCGTCCCCCGACCGGCTGTTGCCGGTCTTCGAGCTGCTTGGCAGCCTGGCGTGGATCGACGTCGACGAAGAGCTTGCCGACCGTGCCGGGGATCATGGGCGACGGTACGGTCGGTCGCATCCCGGGATCCAGGTCGTGGATCTCCTGCTCGCCGCGGCAGTCGAACGGGTTGGCGGCCAACTCCTCACGCGGAACGTCCGCCACTACCCGATGTTTCCGGGGCTGAGTCCCGCGTACTGACGGAAGGCGAGGCCGGTGCCCCCGCCGCCGGGGCGACCCGGGGCATGTCCGAGCAGCCCACCTGCTGGGAATCGGCCGGATCGTGCACGGCGATTCCGTCGAAGTGGCGGTTCGCCGGGAAGTCCGTGCGTGGACCCGCGAATCTCAGCGGCAGGGCTGCTGGAACCGCGACCGCCGGCGCGCGCCCCGCCCGCCCCGCGGCTCCCCTCCCCTACCGGACCGGCACCGCCGCCTCGACCTCGGCCATGGTGATGCAGCCGTCGACCGGGCAGACGTACTCGCAGAGGCGGCAGCCCACGCACTCGGCGTCGTCGACGACGGGCATCGAGGTGCTGCCGTTCGTCCGCTCGAGCCGGATGGCCTGGTGGGCGCCGTCCTCGCAGGCCCGGTAGCAGAGGTTGCAGTGGATGCAGCTCGCGGCGTCGATGCGCGCCTTCAACTTGTACGAGAGGTCAAGCTGGCCCCAGTCGCCGATGGCCGGGAGCGCGCGGCCCACGAGGTCGGCCGGTGACGAGAGGCCCCGCCCGGCGAGGTATGCGGCCAGCCCGTCGACCATGTCCTCCACCATCCGGTGGCCGTGGTGCATGACACCCGTGCAGACCTGCACGGTGGTGGCGCCGACGAGCATGAACTCGGCCGCGTCGCGCCAGGTCTCGACGCCGCCGACGCCGGAGATCGGGATGCCGACGCGCGCGTCCTTCGCGATCGCGCTGACCATGTTGAGGGCGATCGGCTTGACGGCCGGTCCCGAGTAGCCGCCGTGCGAGCCCCGCCCGCGGACGGACGGACGCGTCTCCCAGGTGTCCAGGTCGAGGCCGACGAGCGAGCTGATCGTGTTGATGAGCGCGACGCCGTCGGCGCCGCCCTGCTGCGCGGCCCGCGCGGCGACGGTGATGTCGGTGATGTTCGGGGTGAGCTTGACGAGGACCGGGACCTCCGCGACCTCCTTCGCCCACCCGGTGATCATCTCGAGGTACTCGGGGACCTGGCCCACGGCCGACCCCATCCCCCGCTCGGCCATCCCGTGTGGGCAGCCGCAGTTGAGCTCGATGCCGTCGGCCCCGGTGTCGTTGACCCGGCGGACGATGTCGTGCCAGGCCTCGGCCTTCGACTCGACCATGAGCGAGACCACCACGGCGCGATCCGGGAAGCGGCGCTTGACCTCGCGGATCTCGGCCAGGTTGGTCTCGATCGGGCGGTCGCTGATGAGCTCGATGTTCGAGATGCCCACCATCCGCCGGCCGTCGAGGTTGAGGGAGCCGAGGCGGGAGGTCACGTTCGTGATCGGTTCGCCCACGGTCTTCCAGACGGCGCCGCCCCAGCCGGCCTCGAAGGCACGGGCGACCATCTCCCCGGTGTTGGTGGGCGGCCCGCTGGCCAGCCAGAAGGGGTTGGGGCTGCGAATCCCGGCCATATCGACCGCCAGGCTGACGCCGGGCGCTCTGCCCGGGGCCCCGTTGGCCGCTCCGACCGGCGCTCCGTCGGGGGCCGGCGCCGCGGTGATCGCGACCCGCGCCGGGACGGCCGGGACGCCGAGGGCCGACGCGATCGACCGCGCCGCCAGCTTCCCGTCCTGGACCGCGTTCACCACCTCGCGGCCGCCGTTGACGAGGTCGCCGCCGGCCCAGACGCGCGGGTTGTCGGTCCGGCCGGTCGCCGGGTCGATGGCCACGCGACCGCCGCGCGCGCCCACCGAGAAGTCGTCGACCAGGCGCTCGAGCGCTTCCTGCCCGGTCGCCACGATGACCGAATCGAGCTCCACGGTGAAGCGTGCCCCGGGCACCCGGTGGGGCGTGGCGCGGCCGCTCCGGTCGGGCTCCCCCAGGCGCATCTGGTCGAAGACGGCGCCGCTGACGCGGCCGTCGGTGCCGCTGATCTCGACCGGCGCGGCGAGCCAGTGGAGCCGAACGCCGAGCGAGCGCGCGAGCTCGATCGCGTGCGGATAGGCCGGCGCCTCTGCTTCGCCGCGCCGATAGAAGACGGTAACTTCCTCCGCGCCGAGCTGGACCGCCGCCGCCGCGGCGTCCATCGCCGTGCTCCCGCCGCCGATCACGCCGACGCGCGGGCCGAGGGCGATTTCGCCGGCCCCGCCGGCCCCGCCGGCCTCACCGGCCCCTCCCTCGCCGGCCCGGCCCACCTCGCCCGTGGCGACCGGCTCCAGCACTGCGAGAGCGTCGAAGACGCCGTCGAGGCCCGCGCCCGACACCCCGAGGCGGCGGCTCCGCCCCAGGCCCATCCCCAGGAAAACCGCGTCGAAGCCCGCAATCAGCTCGGCCGCCGTCGGGCCCGCGCCCACCGTCGAGCTCTCTCCGACCCGCAGACCCGCGCCCACCCGTGTCCCGCGCCGGATCTCGGCCCCGGCGCGCTCCACCTCGGCCACCTCGTGCGCGGTCATCTCGCGGGCGTGGCGCCACGGCACGATGCCGTAGGCGCACAGCCCGCCGGCCTGGGGGCGAGCCTCGAAGACCGTGACGTCGATCCCGTGCCGCCGGAGCTCCGCCGCGCAGGAGAGGCCCGCCGGACCCGCCCCCACGACGGCGACTCGCTTGCCGCTCGCGGCGCCCGCGACGAAGAACGGCCGGCCCGCGTCCCGGTAGGCGTCCATCGCGACGCGCTGGAGCGCGCCGATCGGGACCGCGCGGTCGAGCGCCACGCGCACGCACGCGCCTTCGCACAGGCTTTCGACCGGGCAGACGCGGGCGCACGTGCCGCCCAGGGGGTTCGCGGCGAGGATGGTCCGGGCGCTGCCGTCGAGGTTGCCGGTCACGATGGCGCGGATGAACCCCGGCACGTCGATGCCGGTGGGGCACGCCGTGACGCACGGCGCGTCGAAGCAGAAGAGGCAGCGGGCAGCTTCCTCGCGCGCCGTCTGCAGGCTCAGCCCGGGATCGCCGTCGAGTCCAGCCATCGCTCGTCACCTGGGGGTGCAGATGGGCGGCGGGTGCCGCCGAGGCGGAGAGGTTCGGGCCGCGTCGGCACGGGCCGCTAGAGTCCTGTGGCCCGAAATCCGGCCGGTGCTGGGCGGGTCAGGGTGGCGGGGGCCCGGTCCTAGCAGCCGGCCTGCTCGGATTCGGCCCTGTCGTGCTCAGCAATTCCGTGGAAGTGGCAGTTCGGCGGGGAATCGGAGCGTGGACCGACCCGAATCCAGCAGGCGGGTTGCTGGAAGTGCCAGGACCTCGAGAGGCGCGCCGCGGTGACCAGCGCGGCCGCGGCCGCCACGGGCTGACGCCACGGGCTGACGCCACGGGCTAACTGACGCCACGGGCTGACGCCACGGGGCTTGTATCGATCTGATATCATTCTGATCGCGCGCCGTTCCACGCTCCGTGGCCGGCGCAGCGCGAAAGGAGCCGCTCCCCGTGAACAAGGAACGCACCGCCTGGTCGCTGCCCGGCATCGCCACCTTCCTCGTCCTCCTGACTGCCGCGATCCTGTTGGTCGGGCTCATGATCTGGTACATCGCCACCGTGCTGGAGCCGGCAGGGTCCAGCGTAAGCGTCGCCGCGATCGTGGGGATCGTCCTCATCACCCTCGCCTTCGTCGCCGTCTGCGTCGGCTTCGGCGGGCTCACCCCGGTCAGCCCCAACGAGGCGCGCGCCCTCGTCTTCTTTGGCCACTACGCCGGAACCGTGCGCACGCAGGGTCTCCACTGGGTCAACCCGTTCACCGTGCGCCGGAAGATCTCGGTCAAGGTCCGTAACTTCGAGACCTCCAAGCTCAAGGTCAACGACCACGACGGCAACCCGATCGAGATCGCGGCGGTCGTCGTCTGGAAGGTCACCGACACGGCCGAGGCTCTCTTCGAAGTCGACGACTACGAGAACTTCGTCCACGTCCAGGCCGAGTCGGCGCTGCGGAACCTGGCCACGTCGCACCCGTACGACGCCCACATCGAGGGCGACATCGCCCTCCGCTCCCACCAGGTCGAGATCGCCGACCAGCTCCGAACCGAGATCCAGGACCGCCTCCAGAAGGCCGGCGTGGAGGTCATCGAGGCCCGGATCAGCCACCTCGCCTACGCCCCGGAGATCGCCAACGCGATGCTCCGCCGCCAGCAGGCGAACGCGGTCATCGCGGCCCGCTCGCGGATCGTCGAGGGCGCCGTCGGGATGGTCGAGATGGCGCTCGATCTGCTGTCGTCGAAGCAGGTGGTCCAGCTGGACGAGGAACGCAAGGCCCAGATGGTGAGCAACTTGCTGGTCGTCCTCTGCTCGGAGCACGAGACGCAGCCGATCGTCAACGCCGGGACGCTCTACGCATAGGGGCGAGGAGCGCTGACCATGGCCGAGCGGAAGCCGTTCCTCCTCCGCCTCGACCCGGAGACGTTCTTGGCCCTCCAGGCCTGGGCCGCGGACGACCTCCGCTCGGTCAACGGCCAGGTGGAGTTCCTCCTCCGGCGCGTGCTCCGCGATGCCGGTCGCCTGCCGGGGCGGGACGCGGCGACTCGGGACGGTGGCGGGCCGGAGGGGAGTCCTAGCAGGCCACCTACTGGTTCCGGGACCGCCTGAGCGTGAGGTTCACGGCGAACCCGGGCTTCGCCGTGAACCCTGAACGTGGCGAGGCGGAATCTCAGCAGGCGGCCGGCTTGAACTGACCCAGGATCCCGCTCAGGATCCGGGCACTCGCTCGCCGGCGACAGCGCCCCGCCACGCCCGGAGGCTCGACGTCGCCAAGTCAGCGGGACGGTCGATAAGTCGGGGGTGAGTGCCGTGTGGTGTCATGTCGGCCATGACACGACCCATCTCCGCGACGGTCGGCGCGGGAGTGCTGGCCTCCCGCAAGGAACGCGGATGGAGTCAGGCGCGGCTGTCGGCGGAGTCCGGGGCTCCACAGACGGTGATCTCATCCATCGAGCGCGCGACGCACGCGAACCCGCCGCTCGAGACGGTCAGACGCCTGTGCACGGCGCTCGACGCCGAGCTGGCCGTCGAGGTCCGCCCGGCCCGCCTCGTCGGCAAGTCGGATCAGCGGGATCCCGCTCATGCTGCCTGCGTGGCGGCGACAAGACGGATCCTCGAGCGCGTCGGCTGGACGACGGCGTCCGAGGTCGAGATCCTGACCGGTCGGGCCCACGGGTTCATGGACCTCATCGCCTTCGACGAGGTCGCCCGGCGGCTCCTGGTCATCGAGGTGAAGACGGAGATCCGCGATGTGGGTGGGCTGGAACGCCAGATGGGCTGGTACCTCCGCGAAGCACGAACTGCGGCAGTCGGGCTCGGGTGGCGACCGGGGAGCGTATCGGGAGTGGTCGTCTGCCTCGCCACGGCTGCTGTTGACGCCGCCGTCCTTGCGAACCGCGACGAGTTGGCGGCGGCGTTCCCGATCCGCGGGCGCGCCGCGCGTGCTGTCCTCGTCGGGGGTGCGTCGATCGACCGCCGAGGCCTGGCGCTCCTCGACCCCCTGCGCCGCGGCACCGCCGGGCTGATGACGCTCGCCGCGGATGGGCGGCGGACGCCCGCGCCCTACCGAGACTATGCGGGCTTCCTTCGCGCTCGCTCGTCGCCCGTCAAGGCCGCGTCGAGCGCGACCGCCCCGGCGGGGCGCGGAGGCATGGCCGCGGCGGTGCGGCCGCGAGCGTCGGGTGTCCGGACCGGCAGTCCCAGCAGCTCGCCTGCTGGATCCGGGGCTGCCTGAGCGCGCCCTTCCCGGCGAACCCGCGGTTGGCCGTGATCTCTGAGCGCGGGGGCTCGAATTCCGAGCAGGCGGCCTGCTAGGACCCGGGCTGGGCGTCGGACCGGACACTCGTGGCGCGGGGCCGGGGCGCGGAGCCAGGTCGTGGGGCCGGGGTGAGTGGCCCCGCCGCGGCCACGCCCCCTCCCCCACGGCCCCCTTGCACGCTCGGCGTACACTCGCGTCCCGGTTGGCGGGGCAGGCACCTGGGAAGCCCGCCCACGACCCGGCCGGCACGAGCAGAGGCACGCAGCGCGATCATGGCCAGATCGATGTGGCGGGGGGCGATCCAGTTCGGCCTGGTGACGATCCCCGTGCGGCTCTACCTCGCGACCGAGTCGCGGGGAATCTCGTTCAACATGCTCCACGAGAGCTGCCTGAACCGGATCCAGATGAAGACGTACTGCCCCCACCACGACGAGGTGATCTCGCGCGGGGACACGGTGAAGGGCTACGAGTACGCCAGGGACCAGTACGTCGTCATCACCGAGGACGACCTCGCGAGCGTTCCCCTCAAGACGGTCCGCTCCATCGAGATCGACAAGTTCGTCCCCGCCCTCCCCCAGGAGGACGAGCCGGCGCGATACGTGAAGCAGGCCTACTACGTGGAGCCCGAGGCGATCGGCAAGAAGGCCTACGCCCTCCTGCGCGAGGTGCTGGCCGAGCAGGGCCTTGCCGCGATCTGCAAGGTCGTGATCAAGGACCGCGAGGCGCTCGCCGCGCTCAACCCGCAGGGCAGCGCGATGGTCC
Organism: uncultured Anaerolineaceae bacterium; assembly: GCA_964629105.1. Taxonomy (GTDB): domain Bacteria; phylum Chloroflexota; class Limnocylindria; order Limnocylindrales; family CSP1-4; genus CTSoil-043. The sequence goes on along the minus strand of CAZVPS010000093.1, from coordinate 524 downwards.
TCGAGACCCTCCACTGGCCCGACGAGATCCGGGCGACCGACGAGCTGGACCTCCCGGGCGACGAGATCGAGGTCAAGCCGGCCGAGCGGGCGATGGCGGCCCAGCTGATCGCCGCCATGACCGGCAGCTTCGATCCGGCCGAGTACCGCGACGAGTACCGCGTGGCGCTCGAGGAGGTGATCGAAGCGAAGGTCCAGGGACGCGAGATCGTCGAGCCCGAGGCCCCGGCGATGGGCGGCCAGCTGGTGGACCTGATGGCGATCCTCGAGGCGAGCGTCAACGCGGCCCGGACCGCCCGATCGAACCGCGAGACGGAGGAGGCCGCCGAGGAGGAGGCCGTCAAGGGCGTTGGAGCTGGCCGAGGCGCCACGGGTCGGCTGGCGGAGACGCGCCCGAAGAAGGCGGCCGCTCCCATCGACGAGGCCGAGGAGCGCGAGGTGCCGGCCCGCAAGGTCGCGCGCCGGAAGACCGCCTGACGACGCCCGCCGCCGGCCCGAGCGCGCCCGCCGCCGGCCCAAGCGCGC
>CAZVPS010000092.1:0-8153 GCA_964629105.1 uncultured Anaerolineaceae bacterium | reverse complement strand
TCGCGACCGCGCCGGTGATGCCGGGCGCCGCGCCGCGCATCCTCGCCCAGCTCGGGTACGACTACCCGTGGGCCCCCGACGGGTCGAACGGGCCTGGGCTCCTCGACGAGCTCGCCTGGGGCGCCCACGCGGCCGAGCCCGGGACGCTGGCCGCCCCCAGCCCGCTCTTCCCGCGGCTGGAGATCGAGGCGGCCGATGTTCCGTCCGGGCCGGCCCCGGCCTGATCGACCGCCAAATGCCCATGCTCCTGGTCGACTCCCACGCCCACCTCCAGTCGCCGCAGTTCACGGATGACCTCGCGGAGGTGCTGGACGCCGCCGAGGTCGGCGGGGTCGAGCGGCTCCTCGTCCCCGGCTGGGACGAGGCGTCGTCGCTGCGCGCTCTCCAGCTCGTCGCCCAGTACCCGCGCCTTGTCGCCGCCGCAGGCATCCATCCGCACGCCGCCGCCGAGACGGACGACGCCGGCTGGGAGCGAACCGCGGCCCTGGCCGCCTACCCGACCGTGGTCGCCATCGGGGAGACCGGGCTTGACTACGATCGGCGCTTCTCGCCGATCGAAGACCAGCTCGTCAACCTGCGCCGCAGCCTCGCCCTCGCCCTCGCCACGGGGAAGCCGGCGATCCTCCACTGCCGGAGCGCGGCGGGCCGGCGCGACGCCCAGGATGCGCTCCTCGACGAGCTGCGGGCGGCCGGGTTCGGCGGCTCGGCGACCCGGGCAGCGTTCGGCGAGCGGCCGGCGGCGATCCTTCACTCGGTCTCCGGGCCCGCCGACTACGTGGCGGCCGCGCTGGAGCTCGGCTGCGCGGTCTCGATCTCCGGCCTCTGCTTCCGGAAGGGGGAGGAGGCGACCGCCGAGAGCGTGCGGCTCGTGCCGTCCGACCGGCTCCTGGTCGAGACCGACGCGCCGTACCTCTCCGCTCCGGGGGCGCCGCGCCGGCGCAACGAGCCGGCCTGGGTCCGGATCACCGCCGCCTGGGTGGCGGAACAGCGCGGCGAGGACCCCGACGGGCTCGGGGCGCAGCTCGTGGCGAACTTCGACCGGATCTTCCCGGCGGCTGCCGGGTAGGGGAGCGGGACCCCTCCCCAAGGGCTCGCCCAGCGGCGCCGCTCGCCCGTCGCGCCGCGGGCGCGCCTGAGCCGAACCTCAGCCGAGCCGCGGCCTCAGCCGAGCCGCTGCCAGCGCATCGTCATGGAGGCCACCAGCGGCGCGCCCGGCACCACCACGGCGTGCTCCCCGGTGTTGAGGCCGTTCGGCGGCCCCGTCTGGGGCTCGACGCAGACGCCCTCCTCGCGCTCGGTGTAGACGATCCAGCAGGGCGCCTCGCTCTCGATCCGCACCGCGAGCGCGCCCGGCCAGTGGACGCCTGGGGCGCCGGCCACGTCGACGAAGCAGTCGTCCCACGGCTCGGGCGGCACCGGCCGGATCACCTCGCCGGTCGGGAGGCCGTCGGCGCCCCGCCGCAGCATCCCACCGGCGTCGAGGTCTACGACCACGGGCTCGCCGACGGCCGCCCCGGACTGGTCCCGGAGCACCCGCCGGAACCAGGGGTGCCAGCCCACGATCGCCGGCATAGGGCGGGCCGCGGCGTGGACCTCCAGCTCGGCCCGCAGGCTGTCGGGTCCCAGCGTCACCCGCTCGACGGCGCGGCCGCCGAACGGCCACGACGGCCCGAGGTCGGCGGCCAGCGTCACCGACGACGGCCCGCCCGCGACCACCTTCCAGGGGGCCTCGACGAGCGTCCCGTGGATCGCGTGCGGCGGCAGCAGGTGCGTGGGGAGCCGATGCTCCTCGCCGTGCCAGCGGAGGACGCCGTCGCGGACACGACCGGCCCACGGGACCATGGGATAGCAGCCCCAGGCGAGCGGCCCCCAGCCCCCCGTCACGAGCAGCTCGAGGCCGTCGACCCGGAGCGAGGCGATCCGGCCGCCGGCCTCGGGGTCCACGATTGCCTCGGCGGTCCTGGCGCGCAGGGTGATCCGGTCGTGCACGGTGAGATGGTACGCGGAGCCCGGCACCACCCGTCGGCCGCGCGGTGTCCGAGCCGGAGCAGCATCGCCGATGCGGCTTCCCCGCACGAAACCTGGTTCTGGACGCGGGGTTTCGGCCGCTACGTGGTGAGTTTCGTGCTCCAGGGCCACGCCCGCGATGCCGGGGAGACTCGCGCCGAGAGTCGCACTCGGCAGCCGGGACCGCCGGGCTCGGATCATCCCGCGCTCCCCGCCACTGGCCCGCGCTCCCCGGTTGACATCGTGCTGTCCTCTCCGGTAGCATCATTAGCACTCTCAACTGATGAGTGCCAGCAAACGACCGTCGCGCCGGGACAGACCCCGGATCGCGGTGGGACCGTTTGCAGAAGCACCGGGGGGAACCCCGCGGCGGGCACCCGCCGGGGCAGCCGGCCAGTCGATCGGGCAGACCGCGACGGCGTGGTCGCCCGGGAACCAGATCTCGAAGGAGGGATTGCGCGTTGGTCACTTCCAGCAAGCTCCGCCCGCTCGGCGACCGCGTCCTCGTGAAGCCGCTGCCGCGGGACGAGATGACGAAGAGCGGCATCGTCCTGCCGGACACCGTCAAGGAGAAGCCCCAGGAGGGCGAGGTCCTCGCCGCCGGGCCGGGCAAGATGCTCGAAGACGGCAAGCGCGAGGCGATGGACGTCAAGGTCGGCGACAAGGTCCTGTACGCCAAGTACGCCGGGACCGAGTTCAAGGTCGAGGGCGACGATCTCCTCATCGTGAGCCAGAAGGACATCCTCGCGATCGTCGAGGGCTGACCCGACCGGGCCGCCGGGCACCCGGCGCGCCGGCCGCCGCCAACCTCCATCGCACCAGACAATCCCAGGAGGAACCCGAATCCGTGGCTAAGCAGGTCATCTTCGAGGACGCCGCTCGGCGCTCCCTCAAGCGCGGCATCGACCGCCTCGCCGACGCGGTCAAGGTGACGATCGGGCCCAAGGGCCGGAACGTCGTCCTCGACAAGAAGTTCGGCTCGCCGACGATCACCAATGACGGCGTCACGATCGCTCGCGACATCGAGCTCGAGGACCCGTTCGAGAACATGGGCGCGCAGCTCCTCAAGGAGGTCGCGACCAAGACCGACGACGTCGCCGGCGACGGCACGACCACCGCGGTCGTCCTGGGCCAGGCGCTCGTCAGCGAAGGACTCCGCAACGTTACCGCCGGCGCCAACCCGATGGTCCTCAAGCGCGGCATCGAGCGTGCCGTCGAGGTGATCGTCGAGGAGATCAAGGCCAGCGCCCGGCCGGTCGACTCCCGCGAGCAGATCGCCGCCGTCGCCGCGATCTCTGCGGCCGATCCCGAGGTCGGCGAGATCATCGCCGAGGTGATGGACAAGGTCGGCAAGGACGGCGTCATCACCGTCGAGGAGGGCCAGTCCCTCGGCCTCGAGAAGGAATACACGGAGGGGATGCAGTTCGACCGGGGCTACATCTCGGCGTACTTCGTCACCAACCCCGATCGGATGGAGGCGGTCCTCGAGACCGCCAAGATCCTCGTCACCGACAAGAAGATCTCGGCCGTCGTGGACATCCTCCCGGGGCTCGAGAAGGCCGTCCAGGTCGGCCGGCCGATGCTGATCGTCGCCGAGGACGTCGACGGCGAGGCGCTCGCCACGCTCGTCGTGAACAAGCTCCGCGGCACGATCCAGGTCCTCGCCGTCAAGGCGCCGGGCTTCGGGGACCGCCGCAAGGAGATGCTCCGCGACATCGCGATCCTCACGGGCGCGACGGTCATCTCCGAGGAGGTCGGCCGCAAGCTCGACTCCGTCACCGCCGAGGACCTCGGCGAGGCCCGCCGCATCGTCGCCACGAAGGACGACACGACGATCGTCGACGGCGCCGGCCGCGAGCCCGACATCAAGGCCCGCATGAACCAGATCAAGGCGCAGATCGAGGAGACCACCTCGGACTACGACCGCGAGAAGCTCCAGGAGCGCCTCGCCAAGCTCGCCGGCGGCGTGGCCGTCATCAAGGTGGGCGCGGCGACCGAGGTCGAGCTCAAGGAGAAGAAGCACCGCATCGAGGACGCCCTCTCGACCACCCGCGCGGCGGTCGAGGAGGGAATCGTCGCCGGCGGCGGCACCACCCTCCTGCAGGCGATCCCGGCGCTCGACAGCCTCACCCTCGAGGGTGACGAGGCGGTCGGCGTCGACATCGTCCGGCGCGCCCTGGAGGCCCCGGCCAAGCAGATCGCGGACAACGCCGGTGCTCGTGGCGAGGTCGTGATCGAGCGGATCAAGAACCTGCCGAAGGGCGAGGGCTTCGACGCCCTCAAGGGCGAGTACGGCGACATGTTCGCCAAGGGGATCGTGGACGCCGCCAAGGTGACCCGCTCCGCGCTCCAGAACGCGGCCTCGATCGCGGCGATGGTGCTGACGACCGAGACCCTCATCACGGACCTCCCCGAGAAGAAGGATTTCGCTGGCGGCGGTGGCCACGGCCACGGCGGCGGCGACATGGACTTCTAGGCACGTCGCACCACGCGCGAAGGGAGCCCCGGCCGGGAACGGCCGGGGCTCCCTTCCGATTCCGGGGCCGCCGGTGCGGAGCCGAGCTACGCGACCCGGCAGACGAGCGTCCACTCCCTCCCACTCTTGGCGACTGCGATCCGGCCGATGCTCCCGTTCGGAAGGCGGCATGGGTAGTTGGTCAGAGAATGGTCGTCGCGCCGAACGATCGTCAGGAACGCGGCTGCAAGCCACTCCTGCGGTGACGCGTGCCCGCCGCGCGCTTCGAGCAGTGCTCGGCGATGCGCGTGGCGCCGTTCTTCATCGCGGTGGCGGTCCTCCTCGAACGTGTCGACCAGCAGGTGCATCAGCGGCGCAGTGGGACGCATTGGGAAACCCCAGATAGCGGGCCCGCCCCATTCGCGGCTCCGCGAGCGACGACGAGCATTGCCACACCGTACCGCCAGACCGTTGGCCGAAGGCGTAGGGCCGGTAAAGGATCCCTATCAGGCTGGACAGGGGCGCGGCAGCCAACCCGGCGGGCGGTGTGGGAGCACTCCGCCCCGCGGCGCCGCCCTCATCTCGGCGGTCTCGCCGGGGTGTCGGGAGAGCCCGGGGATCGGGAACGGGTCAGGCGCGCCGGATGAGTCGTCGGATCCATGCGAGCAGCCGGTGTCGCTGCGGCGTCTCAGTTGCCGCTTCCACGGCCGCGTGCGCCCGCTCGCTTGCCCGCTCGTCTTCCCTGATCCGGACCTCCTCCTCCGTCGTCGGTCCGCTCGTCATCCGCCCAAGAACCACGGCCACTGCCTCCACCGCGCGCCTGCCGCCAGGTGCGCCACCGAGCGCGCCGATCCTTTGTGGGCGGGACTCCGACCCGGCGCAAGGGCCGTTCGTCGCCTCCGGTTCGCCGTCGGTCCGTCGGGCATCGCCGTTTGACGGGCCCCCCGACGTCGGGCACGCTGGCCGCCGACGCGTCCGCAACTCGGGCGCCCGCCCGAGGTTCTCATGCCCGTCCGACCACGCCGCTTCGCGCCGCCGCCTGTCATCGCCGTGCTGGCGTTCCTCGCGCTCGTCGCGGCCGCCTGCGGCCCGAACACGCCCGCGCTGACTGACCCCGGGGAGATCCTCCGGAAGGGAGCGGCGTCGCTTGGCGAGATAAAGACGTTCCACCTGCGCGGGACGGTCGACGGCGAGGTGCCCTTGGACCTCGGCGGGGTTGGGGGCGGGGGCGCCCCCCTGCCGCTCGACGGCACGACCATCGACGGCGACGTCGACGTGGCCGGGGGCGAGATGGCCGTCGAGCTGGTCGCGCCGGCGCTCCTGAACCTCCGCGTCAACATCGTGGTCGCGGACGGGTCGGCCTACCTGAAGGCGCCGCTCGTCACGGGGAAGCGCTGGGTCCGCCAGCCGGCCGAGGGCGGGATCGGCGGGGATCCCGGCGCCGCCCTCGCGGGGCTGGCGGCGTTCCTGGCCCGGCCGGAGCTGCGGCCCGAGAAGCTCGCCGACACGCGCTGCACCGGCACCGACTGCTACAGCGTGCGGTTCACTGTCCCCGCCGAAGAGGTGCGCGACGCGCTCGGGGCGCTCGGGAACGCCATCCCCGGGCTCGGGGGCGACGCCGTTGGCGACGTGACGGTGACAGTCAGCGTGCGCAAGGACGATCGTCGCCTCGCCACGCTTGGCCTGGAGATCCCCGCGGGCGGCGCCACGCCGCTGACGATCGCCGTCGATCTGAGCAAGGTGAACGAGCCCGTGACGATCGATGCACCGCCAGCCGACGAGGTGAAGGACGCCCCCGGCTGACCGCCGACCCGCCCCGCGCCGACCGACCCGCTTGCCTCCCAAGCATGTATCGACCGCCGAAGCCGCGCCTGGCTGGCCGGTGAGGGGTGTTCCCGAGCAGATGGAGGCGGCGACGCGACCTTCGTCGGCCCGGTCGTGCTCGTTCGGTGCTCGGCGGGCCCGGGACCGCAGTCAATGATCGACCTGGGAACGCTGAGGGACGAGCCCGCCCGCCGTTACGTGCTTGACGAGCACACGGGCCGCCAACGCACCCGGGCGTCCACGCCGCCCCGAGGCGCACGCCCCGGCCCGGCAACGGGTGGTGAAGCGGCCGCCGGTACAATCGGAGCGTGGATCCCGTCCCCTCCTGGCTCGACGAGCCCCTGCCCCTTCCCGACGTCCCACCCGAGGACGATCCGGACGGCGGCGTCTTTCGCGGCGCCTCCCCCGAGCCCGGCGCGGAGCCGCCGACGGCGCCGCGCGACCGAGGCCTCGCCACCGGCGTCGCCTCGCGCGAGGAGCTCGCGGCGAAGATCACGGACCGCCTCAACCCGGAGCAGGCGCGGGCCGTCACCACGACGGAGGGCCCACTCCTCATCCTCGCGGGAGCGGGCTCGGGCAAGACCCGCGTCGTGGCCCACCGCGTGGCGTACCTCATCGGCGTAAAGAACGTCGCCCCATGGCGGATCCTGGCCGTCACGTTCACGAACAAGGCGGCTGGCGAGATGCGGGAGCGGATCATCGCGCTCGTCGGGCGGGACGACGGCCGCAAGGTGGAGATGGGCACCTTCCACGCCCTGTGCGCCCGGATCCTCCGCCGCGACGGCGTCGCCATCGGCCTCTCGCCGCGCTTCGTGATCTACGACACGGACGACCAGCAGAGCCTCATGAAGCAGGCCTTCCGGGACCTCGACCTCCCCGTCCAGGGCGGGGCCCTGCGGCCGCGGACCGTCCTCGAGGCGATCAGCCGGGCCAAGAACAACCTCGAGTCGGTGGAGGACCTGGCCGACGGTGCCACCACCCGTTTCGAGCGGGACGTCGCCCGGGTCGCCACTCGCTACGCCGAGCGCCTCCGCGCCGCCGGCGCCCTCGATTTCGACGACCTCCTCGTCGAGACCGTACGCCTCCTCGAGACCCAGGCGGAGGTCCTCGCCCGCTACCAGGCGCGCTGGCGCTACCTCCACGTCGACGAGTACCAGGACACGAACGCCGCCCAGTACCGGATCGTGCGGGCACTGGCCGCCGCCCACCACAACCTGTGCGTCGTGGGCGACGACGACCAGTCGATCTACGCCTGGCGCGGCGCCGACCTCCGCAACATCCTCGACTTCGAGCGCGACGAGCCGGGCGCGACGGTCGTCAAGCTGGAGCAGAACTACCGGAGCACGCAGCTGATCCTCCGGGCCGCCCACGCCGTGGTCAGCAACAACGAGGGTCGCAAGGAGAAGGAGCTCTGGACCGAGCGCGCCGGCGGTCGGCCGATCGCGCGGTTCGAGGCGTACAACGAGGAGGAGGAGGCCGAGTGGATCGCCCGCCAGGTCGAATCCCTCCTGGGCGGCCGGGCGGCGGCGCTCACCCGGCGGGCCGACGAGGCCGACAAGCTGCGCCCGAAGGAGATCGCCGTCCTCTACCGCACGAACGCCCAGTCCCGGGCGATCGAGGAGGCGTTCCTGCGCTACGGGCTCCGCTACCAGCTCATCGGCGGCACCCGCTTCTACCAGCGCCGCGAGGTGAAGGACGCGCTGGCCTACCTGCGGGTCCTGCGCAGCGACACCGACGTCGTGGGCTACGAGCGGATCATCAACCTCCCCGCGCGCGGGATCGGCGACCGGACCCTCGAGATCCTCCGGATGGCGGCGGCCGAGCCGGAGCAGACCTACTGGAGCGGCCTCGAGCGGGCGGCCGCGGG
>CAZVPS010000091.1:0-8469 GCA_964629105.1 uncultured Anaerolineaceae bacterium | reverse complement strand
TAGAGACCCTCGTCGTTCGTCTCCGCCCCGATCTTCTCCACGGCCTCCAGGGCCGCCAGGGCCAGGGGCAGGGCGCCCGGTTCGCCCAGGCCGACGTCCTCGCTCGCGCACACCACCAGGCGCCGCGCCATGTAACGGGGGTCCTCCCCGGCCTCCAGGGCGGTCGCCAGCCAGTAGAGGGCGGCGTCGGGGTCACTCCCCCGGATGCTCTTGATGAAGGCGCTGACGACGCCGGAGCGGTCGTAGTCGAGCGTCGCCGATTGGGCGGCCCGGGCGACGTCGGCAGGCTCGATCGCGGTGCGGCCGTCGGCGCCGGCCATCGCGACCGCGGCCTCCAGGATCCCGAGCAGGCGCCGCGCGTCGCCCGACGCGTAGCCGATGAGCTGGCGGAGGGCGACCTCGTCGAGGCTCACCCCCGCGCCCAGCCCGCGCTCCACGTCGGCGAGGGCGCGCCGGGCGATCTCGCGCAGCTCCGCCTCTCCCAGCGGCTCCAGGCGGAAGACGCGCAGCCGCGACAGGAGGGGCCGGGTGATCCCCCCGCCGAACGGCGACTCGGTGGTCGCTCCGACAAGGACGATCGTGCCCGCCTCGACGTGGGGGAGCAGGGCGTCCTGCTGGGCCTTCGAGTAGCGGTGCACCTCGTCGAGGAGGACAACCGTCGTCGCGCCCCGGAAGGCGGCCTCGTTGCGCGCCGCGCCGACCACGTCGCGCAGGGCCGCGACCCCGTCCATCGTCGTGTTGAGCGCCTCGAAACGGGCGCCGACCGCCATCGCGAGGAGCCGTCCGATCGTCGTCTTGCCCGACCCCGGCGGCCCCCACAGGAGCATCGAGGGCAGGCGGCCGCCCTCCACCAGGCGGCGCAGCGGGGCTCCGGGGCCCAGCAGGTGGGCCTGCCCGACGACGTCGTCGAGGGCGGCCGGGCGCATCCGCGCCGCGAGGGGCGTCAGCTCGGCCGGGGGCGCGAAGAGCGGATCGGGGGCCCGGCCGGCCGGGCGTCGCGGAGGCACCCCGCGATGGTACGCGGGGCACGACCCGCCGTCGCGGCCGGGGCTACGGCTCCAGGTCGATGAGACGCTCGCCGCGGGGGCCGCGGGGGAGGAGCACCGCGAGCGGCCGGCGATCGAAGGTCGCGACCCGGCGGACCCCGAGCCGCTCGGCGGCGGCGATGAGCAGGGCGTCCGAGAGCCGCGGCCGGTGCTCGGCAGCGGCACGCAGCAGGACGGCACCCCGCTCCAGGTCCGCGTTCGTCGGGGCGACGACGCGCACGGCCCCCGACGTGCACGCATCGACCAGGGCCAGGGAGGCCGCCGGGCCGAGCTCGCGCTGGAGGACGTGGTCGGCCTCGGCGAGCGTCAGCGCGCCCACGAGGAGCGGCTCGTCCACCCGGGCGAACCAGGCGCGGGCCGCCGCGTGGTTGAGGTCGGCGGTGTCGGCCGCCGCGAGAATGGCCGACGCGTCGACCAAAACCGCCATCGCCCGGCCCCTACCCCGCCTCGCCGGCGCGCCGCCGGGCTCCCAGCTCCCGCCCCGCGATGCGCCGGGCATCGAGCGAGAGCCGCCCGTGGGCGCTCCGGCCGATCGCGACGAAGGGCAGGTCCGGCGGTGCGCCGTGCACCGCGAGGTAGGCCTCCAGCGCGGCCGCGATGACTGCCGTCTTGGTGGTGCGCGCCCGACGAGCGTGCCGATCCACCCGGTCGAGCAGGTCGGGGTCGGCGAGGATCGTGGTGCGCTTGAGAGCAGCCATATGCCGTCATATATACCACGTTGGACGGCACGCCAGCGCCTCCCCTACCCTTCCCGAACCCGACCGAGCACCCGAGAGCCCCACCGCCCCCGCAGGAGGCCGAACCCGTGCCCCGCTTCGAGCAGAACCTCCGGATCCCCGGCCCCACCGCCCTCCCGCCGACCGTCATGGCCGCCGGCGGGCGCCAGATGATCAACCACCGCGGCCCCGAATTCGCCGCCCTCATGGAGCGGATCGTCCGCCGGATGCGGCCGTTCTTCGGCACCCGGGCGGACATCGTCCTGCTCACGGCCGCCGGGACCGGCGCCCTGGAGGCCGCCGTCGTCAACGTCCTCTCGCCCGGCGACCGGGTCCTCGCCGTCACCGTCGGCGCCTTCGGCGACCGCTTCGCGAAGGTGGCCGAGGTCTACGGGGCCGACGTCCGCCGCCTCGAGGTCGAGTGGGGCCGCGCCGCCACTGCGGCCGCCGTGCGCGATGCGCTCCTCGAGGAGCCGGCCGCGAAGGCCGTACTCCTCACCCACAACGAGACTTCGACCGGGGTCACGAACCCGATCCCCGAGCTGGCCGCCGCGGTCCGCGAGGTCGCCCCGGACGCCCTCATCCTCGTCGACGCGATCAGCGCCCTCGGGGCCGTCCCGTTCGCGATGGACGACTGGGGCCTCGACCTCGTCGTCACCGGCTCCCAGAAGGCGTGGATGTCGGCCCCGGGGATGGCCTTCGCGGCCGTCGCGGAGCGAGCCTGGACGGCGATGGAGACGGCGCGGATGCCCCGCTTCTACTTCGACCTTCGGCGGGCTCGCGAGAGCGCGCTCACCGGCCAGACGCCCTGGACGCCCGCCGTCGCGGTGCTCTACCAGGTCGACGAGGGGCTCCGTCTCATGGAGGAGGAGACGCCCGCGGGCGTGTTCGAGCGCCACGCCGCCTGCGCCGCCGCCGCCCGCGCCGGCCTGGCGGCCCTCGGCTTCGCCCTCCTGGCCGACCCGGCCCACGCCTCGCAGACGGTCACCGCCGCCTGGGTTCCCGACGACCTCGACTGGAAGGCCTTCAACGGCGAGGTCAGGCGACGCGGCCTCGTCCTCGCCGGTGGCCAGGGAAAGCTGAAGGGCAGGATCTTCCGGGTCGGCCATCTCGGGTCCGTCGAGATCGAGGAAATCCTCGGGGCGATCGCCGTGATGGAGGAGGCGTCCCTCCGGCTCGGCCGGGCCGTCGAGCCCGGCGCCGCCGTCGCCGCCGCCCAGCGGGCCGCGCTGGCAGTCCTCGGGGCACCTGCCGCCGCGGCGGCCGTCCCGGCCGGGACACCGGCATGAAGATCCTCGTTGCCGAGTCGCTCGCCCCGTCGGGCGTCGAGCTCCTGCGCCGCCATCACGAGGTCGACGAGCGGGTCGGCCTCTCCGCAGAGGAATACCGGGCGATCCTGCCCGAGTACGACGCGCTCCTCGTGCGCAGCCAGGTCAAGGTCGACGCGGCCATGATCGCCGCCGGCACGCGCCTTCTCGTCATCGGCCGGGCCGGGGTCGGCGTCGACAACGTCGACCTCGACGCCGCCACGCACGCCGGGATCACCGTGGTCAACGCGCCCACCGGCAACACGATCGCCGCCGCGGAGCACACGATCGCCCTGATGTTCGCCCTGGCGCGGAAGGTCGCCGCAGCCGATGCCTCGGTCCGCCGCGGGGAGTGGAAACGGAGCGCTTTCACGGGCACCGAGCTGCGGGGCAAGACGCTGGGGATCGTGGGGCTCGGCAAGATCGGCGGCGCCATCGCCGACCGGGCCCGGGCGATGGAGATGACGATCCTCGGCAGCGACCCCTACGTCACCGTGGAGGCCGCCGCCAACCACGGGATCGAGCTCGTCTCCTTCGACGAGCTGCTGGAGCGCAGCGACGTGGTCACCCTCCACGTCCCCAGGACGAAGACGACCGCCGGGATGGTCGGGACGGCCCAGCTGGCCCGCATGAAGCCGACCGCGTTCCTCCTCAACGTGGCCCGCGGCGGCGTCGTGGACGAGGCAGCCCTTGCCGCGGCGCTCGCGGCCGGCACGATCGCCGGGGCCGCCGTGGACGTCTTCGCGTCCGAGCCGCCGGCATCCGACAACCCGCTCCTCGCGGCCCCCAACACGGTCCTGACACCGCACCTCGGGGCCTCCACCGCGGAGGCCCAGGTCGCGGTGGCCGAGGAGGCGTCGCAGCAGGTCCTCGACATCCTCGACGGGCGGCCGGCGCGCTACGCCGTCAACGCCCCGCTCCTCACCCCGGAGACGGCCCGCGCCATCGCCCCCTACCTGCCCCTGGCCCAGATCCTCGGCCGCTTCTTCGCCCAGTACTCGCGCGGGGGCGTGCAGACCGTGACCCTCGAGGTCGCCGGCGAGCTCGCCGGCCACGACGTCTCTCCGCTCCAGGCGGCGGTCCTCCGGGGATTCCTCCAGGACGCCACGAACGAGCGGGTCAACCTCGTCAACGCGGCGACGCTGGCGAAGAGCCGGGGGATCACGGTCGTCGACCGGCGTACGCCGGACGCCGGGACGTTCGCGACGCTCGTTACGATCTCGGGGACGGCGCCCGATGGGGCGACCCGCACCGTGGCGGGCACGCTGGCGAACGGCGAGCCGCGCTTCGTCCGCCTCGACGACTACTGGCTCGACGTCGCGCCGGCGCCGTGGATGCTCATCTCGACCCACGTCGACCGACCCGGGATGATCGGCCGCGTCGGCAGCCTCCTCGGGGCGGCCGACGTGAACATCAGCGCGATGCACCTGGGGCGCTCGGCGCCACGCAGCGACGCGGTGATGTTCCTGGCCCTCGACGACCCGGTCCCGGCCGAGACGGCCGCGGCGCTCCGCTCGATCGACGGCGTGCTGGACCAGTGGGTGATCGACCTCGAGCCGGCCGGATGACGGACGGCCCCGAGGCTGCCCCCCGGGCGCCCACGGCGGGTGGGACGGCGTCCACCGCTCCTCTTCCGCTCGCCGTCCCGCCGGACCTCGCCGCGACCCTCGTCTTCCTGCGCCACGGGCAGTCGGAGTGGCTCGCCGAGGGCCGCTTCCAGGGGCGCTCCGACACGCCCCTCTCGCCGCTCGGACGGCGCCAGGCCGACCTCGCGGGCGCGCGCCTGGCTGCACCCGATGCCCCGCCCCGCCTCCCCGTCCCCGCGGGCGAGCCCGTGGCGATCGTCCATTCGCCGCTCGCCCGGACGCACGAGACAGCGGACGCGGTGGCCGCCGCGTTCGCGACCGCCGGCCGCCCCGTGCCGCCCCTCCGGCCCGAGCCCGGCCTCGCCGAGATCGCGCAGGGCGACTGGGAGGGGCTCTTCCAGGGCGAGGTCGAGGAGCGTTACCCCGTCGAGATCGCTGGCTGGCGGCGCGACCCGGTCGGCGTCCATGCGCCGGGCGGCGAGTCGCTCCCGGAGGTGGACGCGCGCGTCCGCGCCGCCCTGGCCCGCGTCCTCTCCGACCTCGCCGCCGCCGCGGGCTTCCGACCGGCCGGCACCCCGTCCTACTACGACCCGCACGCCGGGCCGTGGGCCGTCCTCGTCGGCCACGACGGCGCGTTCAAGGTGGCGCTCCTGGCCCTCCTCGGCCTCCCGCTCGACCGCTTCTGGACCTTCACCCAGACCACCACGGGGATCGCCGTCCTCGACATCCGCAACGGCCGGACCGTCCTCCGCGCCTGGAACCGCACCGACCACCTGGCGCAGCTCGAGCTCGAGGCCGCCGAGGCGACGCGCGCCGAGGAGGACGCGGCGGCCGAGCGGGCGCGCTCCGGCGCTCTGTAGGGCGCGCTGCAGGGCGCGGCCTGTATCAGCGCCGCGGACCCCGCCGGAAGGCGAGGCGCAGGAGGGCGACCCGCAGCCGGCGCTGGGCTTCGCCGAGGGCCGCCAGGCGGTCTGGCGCCATGCGACGCCGCCCGTAGGTCGTCTCCACGGTGGAGCGCGCCACGAGCTGGAGCTCGGGCCGGGCCGAGGGAACGGCGTCGGACAGGCTCCCGAAATACTCGTAGACGGTCTGCGTGGGGCGGCGCGGGTGCCCGAGGCGACCGGCCAGCCGGGCGACGGTCCGGTAGACGATGAGCGGCTGCACCGGTCGCGCGAGGCGCCGCCGCAGCCACAGGACGCCGACCACGAACAGGGCGATGGCCGCCGGGATGACCACGACGATGATCGGCCCGATCCCCGGCGTGCGCGGCGGCGTGCTTCCGCCGCCGGTCGGGCCGTTGGGTTCGTCGATCCCGCCCCGGTCGGTCGCGCGCGGCGTGGCCCCGGCGGCGCCGCTCGGGGCGGGCGTGGGCGTCGGGATCACGGGCCCCGGGTCGATCGCCTGCGGCTGGCCGACGCCGGCGGTCGGGTCGAAGTCGACCCACCCGTAGCCCGGGAACCAGGCTTCCACCCACGCGTGCGCCCCCGACCGCCGGATGGTCTCCACGCCGGCCGCGTCGCGCTCGCCGGGCAGGAAGCCCTCGACGAGGCGCGCCGGGATGCCGCGCACGCGGAGCATCACGACCATGGTCGTGGCGAAGTGCTCGCAGTAGCCGCGCCGGGAGACGGCGAAGCAGTCCGCGACGCCGCGATCCCCGCATTCGAGGTCGAGGACGTCCGTGTCGTACGTGAAGTTGCGGGGATCGGCGAGGTACGACTCGATTGCGCGGGCCGTGTCGTACGCATTCGTCGGGCGGGCTGGGGAGAGGATCGTCGCGAGGAGCGCCCGGACGTCCGCCCCCGCCGTGCCCGGCTGGAGGTCCAGGTAGACCGCGCGGAGGTCGGCCGCGTAGTCGGCCTCGGCCGCCCGGAGGCGGTTCTCGGTCAGGGCTCCCGCGACCCCCTCGGTGACGATGGGGACCCGGGCGGTCGCGGCGTAGGAGGCCGCGCCGTCCACGCGGGCGCCCGCGAACCAGACCTCGCTGCCCTGCTTCACCAGGGTGAGCCGCGCGGTCCGGTCGACGGTGGCCGCGATCCCGGGGGCGACGAGCACGCCGAGCGATCCCGAGGCGGCCCGCACGACGTACGAAACGTCGCGCGTCGCGACGGCCTCGACGGGCAGCTCGCCGGTGCCAGCGAGCAGATCCCGTCCGGCGGGGATCTCCAGGTCGACGGTCTCGCTGCGGCTCCACTGGTTGCCCACGAGGCGGTCGTAGGCGACCGCCCGCCACTTGAGGCGCGGCGCGTCGGGGTCGGCCGTGATCGAGAGGACCGGCGTGTCGTCCGAGGTCCACACACCCTCGACCGTGACGGACGCGCCGAAGCTCGCCCCGCCGAAGCTCGTCCCGGGGCCCCCGGACGGGAAGAAGCGGGCCAGCTCCGTGCCGAGGTCGATGAGGCGCTGGTCAAGGCCCCGCCACCAGCCGGCGAGCGGCGCCGAGGAGGCGAATGTCGTCAGGACGAGACTCCCGACGAGGGCGACGCCGACAAAGGCGAGCCCGGCCCGCAGGGAGAGCCCCACGGCGTTCCCGACGTCGGCGATCCGGTGGCGCGCCCAGGTCCGCTGCTCGTCCGCGACGTGGACGCGGACGAGGAAGAGCAGGGCGGCCACGACGAAGAGGACGAGGACCGCGAACTGGTCGAGGACCGTGATGGAGACGTTGACGATCAGGATCGTCCCGGGCAGCACGACGGCCGCGAGCGGCCGGCGATGCGCGTACGCGGTGTAGGCGGCGAACTGCCCCGTCGCCCAGGTCAGGGCACCGAGGACGAGGAGGTAGTGGGCGATCTCGGCCGTGGTCGCGCGGCCGCGCAGGACGAGGTCCTCGTAGGCGCCCCAGACGCCCTCCGCGGTGACGCGCACCATGCCGCCGAGATCCTGCCCGGGCGCGAGGTTGCTCCCGACGGCGAGGATGAGGAAGCCGGTCGCCAGCAGCGCCCCGCCGCCGTGGGCGACGAGGCGGCCGCGCCCCAGCTTGGCCCCTGCGAAGCCCCACAGGACGCCGAGGACGCCGGCCAAGGGCAGGAAGTCGGTGTTGGACTCGTCGCCGAGGACCCAGTGAGCGTCGTCGATCGCCCAGCCGACGAGGGCGCACATGAGGACGAGCAGCAGGACGCTGGTCCAGCCCTCGGCGGGAGTCGCCGCGAACCGCCGCTCGGCCGGCTGGGAGGCCGCGTAGCTCGCGCCGAGGTCGAACGGCGTGCGGGCGGCGGTCATCCGACGAGGACCTCGCCGAGCGGCACGCCCGGCGGCACGGCGTGCGTCCGGATGTCGAACTCGGCGACCTGGTGGCGCATGTTCCGCGCGGCGGTCTCCCGCTCGGCGAGCGCCGCGGCGACGACCGGCTCGCCGATCGTGCCGGCGGTCTCGGCAGCCCTGCGGGCGAAGACGGCGGGGTCCAGCCAGATCACCTGGCAGCCGATCCCCCGCGGCCGGAGCGTCGCCAACGGACGGACCCAGCCCGCCGCCGTCGAGGCCGTGACGACGATGGCCGACATGCCCCGTCGCAGGAGCGGCAACCCCGAAACCAGGGTCTCCACGAGCGGAGTGCTCCCGTCGCCGTCGACGGCGGCGAGCAGGTGCAGGATCTTCTGGCGCTGGCGCGGGCCACGATCGGGCGGCAGGACGGTCACGCGGCTCCCGGTCGTCGTCAGGGCGACGGCGCGGTTCTCCTCGATCGCCCGTTCGGCGATGGCAGCCGCAACCCGGACGCCGACCTCGACCGTGCCGTCGTCGCCGGCGCCAACCTGGGCGCCGCGTTGGAGGTCCAGGATGATCCAGACGTCGGCGGTCTGCTCCACGTCGAACTCCTTGA
>CAZVPS010000090.1:0-8536 GCA_964629105.1 uncultured Anaerolineaceae bacterium | reverse complement strand
GGTCGCCCAGGCCCGGAGCGCCGCGGGGCCGGCGTTCCCGGCCCGGCGCCCCGGGGCCGCCTTGCGTCCAACGCACCACCGGGGCGAGGGGTGGTGGCTCGATGGCAGGTTCTCGGCGGTCCAACGCCCGGAACCTGCCATCCGGGTGGCCCCGCCCGGTCTGCCCGCCCGGTCGGGGCAGGAATACCGCCGGCCAACGCACGGATCCTGCCGGCGGGACCGCCGGCCGCTCCAGGGGGCGCGCGGTCATGCGTTCAACGCACGGCCGGCAGGAAGCGGTCAGGGCGCGGGCCGGCAGACGGGCCGCCCGACGAGCCGGCGGGGCGCGGACGTCCTGATGTCACGGACGTATCTGGACGAGAACACGCTGGAGACGTGGCGGCGTGCGCGTCGTCCGGCTGCCCCGCCGCCGCGCTGCCGGTTGCCGATCAGACCCGCGGGCCCGCCGTGCGGATCGCCTCCGAGACGCCGTCGGCGTAGGCGGCGAAGTTCGCCTCGAACATGCGCGCCAGCTCGGTTGCCCGGCGGTCGTACGCCTCCGGGTCGGCCCAGGTGCCGCGCGGGTCGAGCACCTCGGTGGGCACGTCCGGGACGGCCAGGGGGACCTCGACGCGGAAGATCGGGTCCACGCGCGTCGCGACGCCGTCGAGGAGGCCGTTGAGGGCGGCCCGGACCATGATCCGGGTGTGGTTGATGTTCATGCGGTGGCCGGTCCCGTACGGGCCGCCGGTCCAGCCCGTGTTCACGAGCCAGACGGGCACGTCCCACTGCTCCAGGCGATCGACGAGCATGTGGGCGTACTCGCCCGGATGGCGCGGCAGGAACGGCGCCCCGAAGGCGGCCGAGAAGGTCGCCTTGGGCTCCACCACACCGACCTCGGTTCCGGCGAGCTTGGCCGTGTAGCCGGAGATGAAGTGGTAGGCGGCCTGCTCGCGGGTGAGCCGGGAGATCGGCGGGAGGACGCCGAACGCGTCGGCGGTCAGGAAGACGACGTTCTTCGGGGTGCCGGCGATGCCGGTCGGGTCGGCGTTGCCGATGAAATGGAGCGGGTAGGCGCCCCGGGTGTTCTCGGTGAGCCGCTCCGAGTCGAGGTCCAGGGCGCGGGTCACCGGGTCGAGGTCGACATTCTCCAGGATCGTGCCGAACCGCTTCGTCGTGGCGAAGATGTCGGGCTCGTACATCGGGGAGAGGCGGATCGTCTTCGCATAGCAGCCGCCCTCGAAGTTGAAGACATAGTCGGTGCCCCAGCCGTGCTCGTCGTCGCCGATGAGGGCGCGCAGCGGGTCGGCCGAGAGGGTGGTCTTCCCGGTCCCCGAGAGGCCGAAGAAGATGACCGAGTCGCCGTCCTTCCCGACGTTGACGGAGCTGTGCATGGGCAGGACGCCCTCGTCGGGCATGAGGTAGTTCATGACGGTGAAGGCCGACTTCTTGATCTCGCCGGCGTACTCGGTGCCGACGATGATGACCTCCATCCGGCCCATGTGGACCAGGATCGCGGTCTCGCTGCGGGTCCCCTCGGTGGCCGGGTCGGCCTTGAACGACGGGACGTCGAGGATGGTGAAGTTCGGGACGAAGGAGGCCAGCTCCTCGGCCGACGGCCGCCGGAAGAGGTTCTCGGCGAAGATGCTGGCCCAGGCGGTCTCGGTGTAGACGCGGAGAGAGCGGCGGTGGGCGGGGTGGGCGCCGATGAACGCGTCCTGGGCGTAGAGGTCTTTCGACACCACGTAGGCGAGGAGACGGGCGCGCAGCCGGTCGTAGTGCTCCTCGCTGAGCCGCTGGTTGACCTCGCCCCACCAGATCTTCGCCTCGCTCGTCGGCTCGACGACGACGAACTTGTCCTTCGGCGAGCGGCCGGTGTGCTTCCCGGTGCGAACGACGAGGGGCCCCTCGGCGGCGACGATCCCCTCGCTCGCCCTGATCGCGTGCTCGTAGAGCTCGGCCGTGGAGAGGTTGGCGCGCACGGTGCGGCCGATGGCCAGGTTAGAGAGGGTCGGGGTCTGCGGCATCGTCATCGGACTCCTCGGCGCGATCTCGCTCTGTGGGCACGCGGCCGTGCCCGGCAGACCGGCCGCGCGTGAGTCGGTGCGGCGGGCGGGCGCCCATGCGGCGGGGCGGGCGGGGCTCGCCCGAGTGCCGCGGCGGGCGGGCCCACCGTCCGACGGAGTCGGCTTTCGCAGTCCGTGGTCCGCGGATGATAGCCGGTTCTACGCCGCGAAGGTTGCGGAGAGGTTGCGCCAGGCGGGGTGAGCGCCGGCGGTGCGCGGTCGCGCGGGGCGAGATCCGGCGGTGCGCGGCCGCACCGGACCCTCGCGGCAGGACCGTGGACGAACCGCAATGTCCGGCGTAAGGTGTCGGTGCGACCCTGCGGTCGCAAGGCTGCACGGTGACCGTTGGCCCGCCCCGCCGAGGAACTCACAGTGACAATGCCCGCCCAGAAGCTCGCCGGCCGCATCGCGGTGGCAGTCCTCCTCGTCATGCTGGCCGCCGGCAGCGTCTTCGCCGCCGCGGCCACCCTGCCCGCCACCGCCGGGCCGACCCTGAACGAGCCTGCCGAAACCGCCCCGCCCAAGGCGGAGAAGTCGCCGAAGCCGGAGAAGTCGCCCGACGCCGACAAGGCCGAGCAGGCCGGCGAGGCTAACGATGCCAACGGGACGCCGTCACCGGCCAACCTTGCCCGCATCGTCGAGCGCCTGAAGGTCGCAGGAATCACGACTACCGCCGACGAGCTCGCCGCGCTGGCCGCGAAGGTCGGAGTGGGCGGCGCCGTCCGCGTGCTTCGTTTCGCCAAGGCATCCGGCAAGACGCCCGCCCAGATCCTCGCGCTCTTCGAATCCGGCAAGGGCTGGGGCGTCATCGCCCGCGATCTGAAGCTCGACATCGGTCCCGGCAACGGCTCCGTGATGGGCCAGGGCCACGGTCACGACGAGGCGTCGAAGGCAGCCGACCGGGCCGCCCGCGCGGCGGCGAAGGCCGCTCGCATCGCCGAGCGCGCGCGCCAGAAGGCCGGCACCGGCGACTGACGGCGCGCGCCAGCCGGGAGCTGTGCCATCGCGGATGACGCACCCTCGAATGTGATGCCCTTGGCCGCATCACGCGCGCATCAGCAGCCCACTGACAGACGCATCACGCGCGCATCACCGGCGCTGCCGGTGGGCATTCGGGTCGCGGATCGCGCTTGTTGCCCGGATCCTGATGCCCCGGTGATGCGTACACGGTCATCGTCTTGGGGGGATGCCGTTCGGGCGCGGTAGAGAGGGCGTCGGGCGCGGTAGAGAGGGCGTCGGCGATCCGGGGGCGCCAAGCAGCGGGCGCCGGCACCCGCCGGCGGGAACGGAGCCCGCCTCTACGCCTCGTCGAGCGCGCCCAGCAGGTCGGCGACCAGGTCGTCGGCGTCCTCGATGCCGACGGAGAGGCGGACGAGCGCCTCCGGCACCTCCAGGGGTGATGCCGCAACGGAGGCGTGCGTCATCACCGCCGGCACCTCGATGAGCGACTCGACGCCGCCGAGCGACTCCGCCAGCGTCCAGAGGCGGGTGCGCTCGGCGATCTCGATCGCGCGGTCGCGCGCGGTCCGCCCGTGGCGCCCACCGGCGGCGGGCACGAAGCTCACCATGCCGCCGAACGCCGGGGACCCGTCCGGACCGCCGAGGCGCATCTGGCGCGCGGCGACGGCCGCCCCGGGGTGGGCATGCCGCCCGACCGCCAGACCGGGGTAGCGCAGCCACTCGATGTCGTCACGCGTGGCCAGCACCCGCGCGACCGCCATCGCATTGGACGAGTGTCGCTCGATCCGCAGGGCCAGCGTGCGCAGCCCCCGCAGGACCAGGAAGCAGTCCTGCGGGCCGGGGACGGCACCCATCGCGTTCTGGAGGAACCGCAGCCGCTCGGCGACGGCGCCGTCGGATGTCACGACAACCCCGCTGACCGTGTCGCTGTGGCCGCCCATGTACTTGGTGGCCGAGTGGAAGACCACGTCGGCGCCCAGCTCCAGCGGCCGCTGGAGCGCCGGCGAGGCGAAGGTGTTGTCAACGACGATGAGCGGGCGCTCCCCTCGCGCCCCGACGTGCCCTGCGACGGCCGCGGCCACCGCCGCAATATCCGTGACCTTGAGGAGCGGGTTCGAGGGCGTCTCGAACCAGACCAGGCGCGTCCCCGACGTCAGCGCCCCCGCCAGAGCCGCCGCCGGATCCCTCGCCAGGTCCACGTAGCGCGCGTCCACGCCCCGCGACCGCGCCACCCGCTCGAAGAAGCGGAACGTGCCGCCGTAGACGTCGTCCCCGACCACGATCTCCTCGCCGGGTGCGACCAGCTCGGCGAGGGTCGCGGTCGCCGCGGACCCGGAGGCGAACGCGATCCCGAAGGCGCCACCTTCCAGCGCGGCCACCGCGCGCTCCAGGCGCTCCCGCGTAGGGTTCTGCGTCCGGGCGTATTCGTAGCCCGCACGCGGCCGCCCGACCCCGTCCTGGGCGTAGGTCGAGGTCTGGTAGATCGGCGGGCTGACGGCGCCCGTAACCTCGTCGGGCTCGGCGCCGGCGTGGACGGCGCGGGTTGCGAAGGCGTCGGGTCGCTTGGCGTCAGGCATAGTGGGATGATCGCACTGCGCGGGGGTCGGCGCCTTCAGCGACGCGGGTGGTGGGCAGCGGGCACCCATTCCTCGCTCCCCGCGCGGTCAGCTCCCCAGGCGCGGGTGGTGGCTCAGGTACTCGAGGAGGTCGAGCTTCGTCACCACGCCCGTCGGCCGCTCGCCGCGCGTCGCGAGCACGGCCGGCGCGCCCCTCTCGAGGAGGGCGAACGCCTCGTCGAGCGTCGCGTTCTCGCGGACCTGGGGGAGCGGCGGGTCCATCACCTCGCCCACGGTGCGCTCCACGATCCCGGGATCGCGGTAGGCCCGAGCCAGGAGCCCCGTCTCGCTCACGGATCCGACGAGGCTGCCGATCCGCGCCCCCTCTCGATCCTCCGAGACCGGCATCTGGCTGATCCCGAACTCCTGGAGCCGGCCGATCGCGGCGCCCACGGTCTCGGTCGTCCGGACGACCACCACGTCGGGGAGCTGCTTGCCGTGGTGGTGGTCGTCGAGGATGTCTCGCAGGGTGACCACGCCGCCGGGCGTCGGGAGGAGGCCGTTCGCCCGCATCCACTCGTCGTTGTAGAGCTTCGAGAGGTAGTTGCGGCCGCTGTCCGGGAGGAGCACGACGACGACCGCATCCTCACCGGCCCCGGCGGCCGTCAGCTCGTGCGCCACCTCCAGGGCGGCGACCATCACCGTCCCGCACGACTCGCCGGCGAGGATCCCCTCCTCGCGCGTGATCCGGCGGGCCATCGCGAAGGCGTCGCGGTCGGAGACGCGGACCCAGCGGTCGATCAGGGCGGGATCGAGGGTCCCGGGGAGGAAGTCCTCCCCCACTCCCTCGGTGAGATACGGCCGGGCGACGTCGCCGGAGAGGACGCTCCCCTCCGGGTCGGCGCCGACCACGACGAGGTCCGGCCGTTGCGCGCGCAGGTACCGCGCCGCGCCCGTGATCGTTCCCCCGGTCCCCACGCTGGCCACGAAATGGGTGATCCGGCCCTCGGTCTGCTCCCAGATCTCGGGCCCGGTCGTGGCCTCGTGCGCCAGCGGGTTCTCCGGGTTCCAGTACTGGTCGGGCTTGAAGGCGCCCGGGACGTCGCGGGCGAGGCGCGCGGCCACGGAGTAGTAGCTCTCGGGGGACTCGGGGGGCACGTTCGTCGGGCAGAGGACGACCTCGGCGCCGTAGGCCCGGAGGATCGCCTGCTTCTCGGCCGACTGCTTGTCGGCCATCACGAAGATGCAGCGGTAGCCCTTCAGTGCCGCCGCGATCGCCAGCCCGTGGCCCGTGTTCCCCGAGGTCGGCTCGACGATCGTCCCGCCGGGCCGGAGCAGGCCGTCGCGCTCGGCCGCCTCGATCATCGGGAGGCCGATCCGGTCCTTGACCGAGCCGCCCGGGTTGAACGCCTCCAGCTTGGCGAGGACGAGCGGCTGCTGCTCCAGGGGGCCGATCCCGCGGGTCAGGCGGCTGATGCGGACCATGGGCGTGTGGCCGACGAGGTCGAGGATGGACTCGGCGTACTGCATGGGCGCGCAGTATCGCACGGGATCGGGGGTCCTCCTGCCGGGATCAGGCCTTCGGACGGCCCAGGAAGAGGCGCGTGAGCCACGGCCAGCGCCGTCGGCGCGTCGGCGGATCGACGGTAGCCGGGTGGATCTCGGCGATGACCGGGGCGAGCAGCGCCTCCAGCCGCTCGGCGGCGCGCCGGGCGACGGCCAGCTCCTCGCGGGAACCGGGCTCCGGGACGGCGGTCCACTCGCCGCCGACCAGCTCGGCCATCGTCGTCGGCGGAAGGATCCGCGTCGCGAAGCGCTTGCCGCGGTAGAGCACCTCCGTGCCGGCCACGGCGAGCGGGACGATCGGCGCCCCGGTCCGCAGGGCGATCACGAAGGCCCCCAGGCGGAACGGCGTCGGCCGGTCCGGCGGCCCGCCGATCGTCCCCTCGACGAACGTGGAGAAGACGCCGCCCCGCTCCAGGACGGCCCGGGCAGCGGCGACGTGGACCTCGATCCCGACGCCCCCGCGCCAGACCGGCAGGACGCCCCCGACGATCCGCAGCAGCCGCTCCTTCCACGGCCGGTCGAAGCCGGACGGGCCGCTCCCCAGGGTCCAGACGCGCGGCTCGGCGGGGACGGCGTCGAGGGCCAGGAACGGGTCCATCCAGCCCCGGTGGAGGGCGGCGAGGAGGACGTAGCCGCCGCCGGGCGGGAGGTGCTCCCGGCCGCGCGCGTCGACGCGGAACCCGAAGACGCCGAGGAACAGGACGCGGGCGATCCCGCGGGCCAGCCGGTAGGCCATCCCCGCCCGGATCGCGGGCGGCGTGCCGAGCCAGTCGAGGCCCTCGCGGACGTCCCGCCGCGACCGGCGGATCTCGTCGGGCCGGATGTTCGCGTCGGCCCGGCGCCGCCGCGGCCCGGTCATTCCCGGGAGGCCGCGTCGGGGGGCGCGGGGTCGGTCACCTCGGCTGCCGTCGCGCGGGCACCCGGCCGGTGGCGCCAGGCGAGGACCGCCAGAGCCGCGAGGACGAAGGTTCCGCTGATGATCGAGGCGACCGCGATCCCGCCGACCGTCCAGTTGTTCGAGCGCAGCGTCTCCAGCACGAAGCGGGTGGCGCCGTACCAGGCGAAGAAGAGGAGCGCGAGGTCCCCCGGCCGCAGCGAGCGGACCCGGCGCGCGACGATGAGGAGGACGATCGCGCCGAGCGCGCCGGAGAGGGATTCGTAGAGGAAGAGCGGCTGGAAATGGGCGTCGACCGCGGTCGTGCCGAGCGGCGGGCAGGCCCACGTCGCCGTCCGGTTGGCGCACGAGATCGCGATTCCCCAGGGGAGGTCGGTCGGCGGCCCGTAGAGCTCCTGGTTGAAGAAGTTGCCCCAGCGACCCACGGCCTGCATGGTGAGGAGGCCGGGCGCGGCCACGTCGGTCCAGGCCAGGACCGGCTGGCGCTTCCAGCGGGCATAGAGGATCCCCGCCGCGAAGCCGGTGAAGATCCCCCCGTAGACGCCAAGGCCGCTGTACGGCGGCAGGATGATCGCCAGCAGGTCGTCCTTGTAGCGGTCCCACTGGTCGACGACGTGGTAGAGCCGGCCGCCGATCAGCGCCGCCACGGCGATGACGATGAGGCCGTTGACCAGGACGCCGGTGTCGAGGCCCCGCCGGCGCGCCCCCCGTTCCACGACGACGAAGGTCGCCGCGAGGCCGATCGCGTAAATGACCCCGTACCAGTAGATGGTGAGCGGGCCGATCGAGAGCGCGATCGGGTCGGGTGTCCAGTCGATCATCGCCGGGAGTGTAGCGGCCGATCGATTACGGCGACGGCGGCGGCGTCCGGAAGGCGTCCGGGCGGCGTCCGAGCGACGTCCGGGCGGCGTGCGATACTCCCCGCCGCATGAACACCGAGTACCTCTGGTGGCTCCTGGCGCTCCTGCTCGCCGGCGGGAGCACGGTCGGGTTCCTCGCGCTGGGGCGCATCCCAGAGATCGAAGATGTGCCGGCGGAGATCACGGGGTCGGCGTCGACCGAGCCGACCCCGACCAGGCCCGGGCCGCCTCAGAGCTCGCCCGAGAGCACCACGGTGCCGGGTCCGGACGCACCGTCCTGCACCAGCGAGACCCCGTAGCCGACTCCCCGCGGGAGCTCCGCCGGGAGGGCGACGCTGCCGCTCCACCACGCGACGCCGCCCGCCCACCACATCGACCCGAGCACGGTCCGGACCCCATTGATCTCGACCCAGCAGCGGTACTCCGCGCCGGCCGCTGGTGCGGGCAGGTCGGCGGCCGTCACGACGATCCGGTCGGCCGACGGCGAAAGCACGAGCGTCCCGCCGGCCGCGCCGGCTCCGTCGAGGAGCGCGATCTGGCGGGCATCGCCCGCCCCGAGGAGCGCCGCGGTCTCGCGCGCGACGGCTGCGAGGGCGGTCGCCGGGTCCGCGGTCCCGGCCGGTGCGGCGGTGCGTGCCACGAACGCGCCACCGA